>JANNVM010000119.1:0-6263 GCA_031414455.1 Verrucomicrobiota bacterium | reverse complement strand
CGAATGCGTGAGGCCTGAGATTGTAGGGCCCGCATTGGCGACGGCACGGGAGTTGGCCGCACCGGGCGTGCCCAGCCGCGAAGGGATGGGCAGCTCCGTCGTCTTTGCGAGGCGCTGGTAATAGGCGCGGGTGTTGAGCTGATTCGAACCCGACAGCCAGCGCGCACGGAAACTCACTTCGTAGGTCGTGGCCGCACCAAGTGCGGCATTGCTAACGAAAGTGGATTCGGCGTGATTGTGATTGGTTTCGTGCGGGCCGCTGGCGTTGAGGCGGAGAACGTGATTCGCCGGATTTCCGGGCTCTTCGATGACGGCACTGGTGCGGTGATTTCCCAGCAGCCGCCACTTCGATCCGGCGGGCAGGGTTTCGAAGTTGCCGTTTTGAATTACCTGCGTCGCCGCGCCATCGGGATTCGCCCTGACGGAAAGGTCATCAATGAGGCATTCACCGGCATCAAGCATCCCCAGCCGCATTTCATTCCAGACCGTTGGCCCGAACACCTGGGCGCCGGTGGCGCGATAGGTGAATGTTTGCCATGCGCTTTTGCCGGATTCGTCGCTGTCCGCCCACGCTGCCAGGTTGTTGATGTCGCTGCGCGGATCCCGCAGTTCGAGACTGGAGCCGCCGCCGTCCGCCCAGCCGGTGCCGTAGTAGCGCACTTCGCTGGCAGGATTGCCGGAAGCGTCTTCCAGTTGAATGCGCTCGCCGGAATTGCTCAGGCCGCCGGAGAAGTCACCGGTGATCTTTGCCGCCATTTCCGGCCATTTGGCTTTGAGGGCTGCGCTGTTATTCGCCACGACGAGATGATCCCCCGGTGCCAGCACCGTGCCCAGCGGGAAAGTGAACCTAACCGCGCCGTCCAAGTGCCAGCCGGCCAGCGAAACGGTGGCGGCACTCTTATTATGAAGCTCGATCCATTCCTCCGGGTTGGGAGTGGCCGGCCCGGGCGGGATGGCGGGAATGGCGGGAATCGCCGGCGTGATGAGGGTCACTGAGGACAGGCGCGCCCCGCACACCATGTCGTTGCCTGAGGCGATTTGCTGATGCACTTCGATGGAGAGCCGGTTTGTGCCGGCCTGAAGGTTCAGACCTGTGGGCGGGATGGACTTGGGTGTGCTGAGCGCGCCATTGCCAACACCCAGAGTTGCGAGGGACGCAAAAGTGAACCCGCTGTTCAGGTTGAAACGCGCAGACGGGATTTCGACGCCGTTGATGTAGAAAGCTGCGCCATCGTCAATGACATGCTCCAGCCGCAGTTCATCGAGCGCGGCCAGTTGCTCAGTCGTTAGTGTAAAATCGGTCTCAAAGTAATAAGTAGGCGCATTGGAGGTAAGGAAAGGCGTGCGCAGCGAGTCCGGCAGAGAGGCGGGTGTCGTCTCGAATCCCAGCAGCGCCTGGCCGCTCAGCCAGTCAGCCGAGACGGGATGTGACATTTGCGCCCAGGTGGTGCCGAGATCGGTATTGCTCCGGTTGTAACGCCATGTTGCATTAAGCGGCACGACGACCGTGGAACTGATGACGGACGGCACTTCCGGGACTCCCGGCACGCCCGGTGCGCCAGGGTCAGGCGGGAAGTGATACATGATTTCGTTGAGCACGATGTCGTGCTGCAGAGCGAACGTGTTTTCCGTGCCAAACGTGGCGGCCGACGGCACGAGCATGCGCGTGCCGAGGCGACCCCGGCCCGTGGCGCGCGTAACGACAGCGTCCAGCAGCGTGCCGCCTCCTGCCGCAAAGAGAAAGACGCGGTCGCCTTCCAATGGCCGGAAGCCCAACTGCGATTCATCGAAAACAACAAACGCGCCGGGTGCCAGCGTTGATGCCGGCAGCGTGAACGTGCCGAGTTTCATGCCGCCAGGATCGACGGGCGCAGTCCCTTCGTTCTTAAGCTCAATGCGGAAAATGCCGTCGGTGGTGCCGGCGATTTCGTTGATCACGATGCGGGTGTCACTGGGCAGCGGGAGGATTTCCTGGGAACTGAGCGAAAGGTCGAAGGCGAGGTCCGGCAGACGCGGACCGTAGAGTTCAATTTCGTCAACGCAGATGCCATTGGTCGAGCATATCATGCGGAGTCCAGTCGCGGAGACGGCGGGAAACTCATAACGGTGCCGGCGCGAGGGCAGGCTGAAGAAGGGTGTCGAAGCTCCCGTGTAGTTGAGAGTGTTGATGGTGGTCCATGAGGCGTCCGGCGTGGCCGCCGAGGGATTCGCCACCGCGGTGTATTGTATGGTGTAGTTGCCAAGCGTGCGGTCGGCGAATCCGCCGGTGTTGTCGCGCCCGAAGGCCAGACCGGCGAGCAGGACGGGTGTGGACCCGAGGCTGACGCCGCAGAAACTGTTGGTTGAGTTGCCGATCCAACTGCTGGAGTTGCCGTAGGTTCCGTTGTTCAGCCGCGAAATGGTGTGAGTGTCAGGATATCCGGGCAGCAGGTCCTTGGCGAAGGGCACCGCTCCGCGACTGGCCAGCGCGAGGTTGGCGGAGGCGTCCATCGTTCCACCCTCCTCGACACGTGTGAGCACCGGCGGCAGGGCCGAGTCCGGCGGGGCTTCGTGCAGCGAGACAGAGAGAATGTTCGTCCCGGCGACGAGATGCTGGACTGGCAGCGGGATGGTGGTGAGCGCGGCATTTCCCACTGCGGTCGAAGCGCGGGTGGCCGCGGTCACTGGGCCGGCCGGCATGTTCTGCCGGGCAATTTCGTTTCCGTTCAGGTAAATCACCGCGCCATCATCAATGAGGATCTGCGCCGACAACTGCGCCTGCGCGGGAATGCCGGTGAAGGTAAAGGATTTTTGGAAATAGCACACTGGATTGGCGGTCGTGGAGGGATCGGCCAGGACCGTGCCGGTGCCGACAGGCGGCGGGGTTTCATCAAAAACGAATGCCCCCGTGCCCGTGAGCCAGCCGCCCGTGCCGGCGGTATGAGTGGATTGCGCCCAGTTAGGCCCGAGATCCGTGCCCTGCTGATAAATCCACCCGCTGCCCAGGCTGCTCAACGACTGCGACGGACCGAGCAGCAGCCCGTCGGGAAAATTGCGCTGCTCCGGCGTGCCGCCGGTCTGCCATGCCGCCGTCCATGCCTCCGGTTCGCCGCCACCGCCGCCGGGAATGCGTTTCGCCAGGCTGGCACCTGATCCGTCGGCTCCCACCGGCCAGCGGCCGTCGTCGCCGTAGGACAATTCGTCCATGGTGCGGCCGCTTACGTTTTTGAGTTCGATCGTTTCGCCGTCGTTGTCGAGGCTGCCGGTCCACGCGCCGCCGATTGCCCCCGGCACCGCACCCGCCGTGCCCGCGACCACGAGATACCCGCCGGAGGTGATCGTCGTGCCGGCGGGGAACGTGAAATTCACTCCACCGGTGATCCGCCAGCCTGACAGATCCATGTTCACGGCCATCTGGTTGTGCAGTTCGATCCATTCCGGTTCCCCGGGCGTTGCCGGGTTATACATGATCTCATTAAAGACCGCGGTGGAGTCTATGGCGGGGGCGGAGAGCGCGCCCGCGAGAAAAACCGTGAGAGCACTGAGGCGGCTCCGGGCCTGGAGAGAGAGAGTCATGGGATGGAGGGGCAGTATGTGGGACGGAAGTTGAAAGGAAGGTGAGGCGCGGAAGCCCAAACGGTGATTCTGCACCGCACTCCAGCAGTCCCGCTTCGCTCTGTGAATCCCCCGTTCGGGGGGCTCACCAGTATTCTATTCCGCGAAATCCCGCCCCAAACGAATACCCCCCCGATTGGGGGATGGCGGGAGAATACCATTCTGCAATAGTCAGGGCTGTTAATGCCATCCGGTTCGATCACTTTCGTGCCGCGCTCCCTTCAATTTCAATCCATCCAGCCACCACCTACATGAAACCACGTGCTTTTCTCGCCGCTCCCGTTCTGCTGCTCTCGCCAATCGCCGCCACAGTCCATGCGGACATCGTCCTGTCCGCCAATCTTTCGTTCGTGGAACAGGGCGGCACGATTGACGCTGGAAACCTTTCGCCCGCGGGCACGGCGTTCGCCAAGGACCTTCTGAACGGGGACGGCTTTGGGGTTCACTCCATCGCCAGCATGAACAACGGCACTTTCGGCAATTCGAGTTCATGGATCGGAAACAGCGATCCCAGCTATGCGGGAATCGGATTTGGCTCCTCTCAGAGCATTGCCAGTTTTGCCTTTGGCCGCGACAACACCAACACCTTCACGGATCGCTCCGCTGGCACTTATCTCATCGAATTTACGAGCGACGCCAATCCCGCTGCCAACCACGCGACGGCGGCCTGGAGTTCCATCGGCTCCATGACAATCACCACCGGGGGCGCTACCAGCAGCTGGCTGCGTCATCGTTTTAATATCGGTGCTCCTGTTAGTGCCACGGGTTTTCGAATTGTCGCCCCGGGGGGCGCAGCCATCGATGAAATCGAAATCTATAACACTCCCGGCATCTTCGTCCCGCCGCCGCCGGCGGTAGTCACGACATCGTCTCCGGGATACTCAATTACATGGGATGGGAATGACGGCGACAACTTTAGTGCCACGGGCCTCGCGCCTGGCAACCTCGCCCGCCCGTCCAGCGGAGGAGTTCCTTTCGCTTCCGGTGCCTATGGAGTGGACAACGGATTGCCCTTCCATATCGTCCCCAATCTCACTGACGGTCTCTACGGCAATGCCAATGCATGGATCGGCGGCACCATCGCTCCTCCACTGCCGTTCCACGCCGGGGTCATGCTCAGTGGCCTGTATGATGTGACCTCGATTGCATGGGGGCGCGACAACGGGCTGGATGCGGCCAACGGCGACTGCTGCGGCGGCCAGTTGACTGACCGGAACCTTGGCACCTACACGATTCAGCGCACCCTTGATGGATCGACGTGGGAGACGATCGGCACAGTCGAAAATGTCAGAAGCGATGACGCCGTCCCCGGCGGCGATTTCACGTCGTATCTGCGCCATGAATACGAACTCAGTGACGGCAGCGGTGGCATCACAGCCATGGGCCTGCGCCTGCTCACCCCGGATGGGGCTACCGCCATTGATGAGATTGAGATCTACGGCACCCTGGTGCCCGAACCCGCCGGGGCCGGTCTCCTCGCCCTCGCAGGTGCTATACTGATACGCCGCCGCCGCGCCTGACACCGGGTGCCTCCCGGTTTTTGATTGCACCGCGGCCTAATCCGCCGGTTTGAGTTTGTGTTGCCGCTTGCCGGGGACGGCTCCGGCATTATGTCAGGCCGACATGTCCTGTGTCTCGCTGATCCTGACTTCACCGTCGCCCTCCTCGCCCATGGAGGAGCAGGCGGAAGTGCGTGCCGTGCCGGGCAGGGGACTCGAGGGCGACCGCTACTTCTCCGGCACCGGCACGTTCTCGCCGCAACCTGACCAAAAACCGGACTTCGAACTTACCCTCATCGAGCAGGAGCACGTTGCCGCCTTCGCGCGCGAATCCGGCCTGCCGTTCACCGCCTGCGACGCCCGGCGGAACCTCGTCACGACCGGAGTGGATTTGAATGCCCTCGCCGGCGAGGAATTTATGATCGGCCCCGTGCGTGTCCGCGGCGTGCGACTCTGCGAGCCCTGCAACTACCTTGCCAAAATTGCCTTTCCCGAAACCCTCCGCGGTCTGGTCCACAAAGGCGGTCTCCGCGCCCAAATCCTCAGCCCCGGCATCATCCGCTGCGGGGATCCGATCACGCCGGACGCATGAAGACCCGCAGAGTGCCCGCCTGTCAATTTTTCCTTAATCTGAAAACCGGGAACCGCCTCCCGAAGCGTCGGAACCGACCTGTGAGAACCCACCGCCGCCGCCCGCAGCCCGGGCCCCATGACCGGACACTGTGCGCCGCCCTGCGTGGACTGATTCAACTTTGACAAGACAGCCCCATCCGGACACCCTGCGACATTGACCGTTCCCCTCTCCAACCGGAACCCCGGCCAGCCAACCCCATGCATACTGTCCATCCCCCATTCTGCAACATTGTCCGGCTGGACATGGAATAGCACTGTTCGCCTAAGAACAATGACGCATTCGACTAAAACCGCATTTGATGTTTGGTGGGATTACGTCTGCGATTTTAGAGATCTTGCTGAGGAGTCCGTAGATTCTGCTGACGATGACATCCTCCAGCGGAAGCTTAATAAGGACGATTGGTTTCTATACCTGATCTCCAATGTGATTGCACACATGAATAATTGTGGTTCGTTAGTCACCGGATTGGCAGCCTCTGCGAAGTATCAGAGCGATCTTGAGCTTGCGTTACTGCGCTTTGGATTTCCCTCTACGGC
>JANNVM010000118.1:0-2100 GCA_031414455.1 Verrucomicrobiota bacterium | reverse complement strand
GCCGGGCAGCTTCTGGCCGGCGGTATTCGCAGGCCGGGCAATGATGGCATAAATCTCGCAATCCCTGACCTCGCCCTCCTTGCTGCCTTCGGCGCTGGCGAACCGCAACGTCGTCACCTTCACGCCGTCTTTGGTTTCCTCCGAGATCACCGTCGTGACCTTCGGCACGCCCTTCGCGTAGGGGGCGAAGAGGTCGTCCCTCTCCAGCGCCGGCGCCGACGCGGCGGCCGCACATTTCACGAGGAAAAACAGAATCCCAACGGATACTACTGCATTACGAATGGCTGGTCTCAGGGTTGTCTCCTGCAAACTACTGTCTCGAAAGAATGTCGTGAAGAGAAGTCTTCGTGTTGCGTTAGTCATCACTATTGGCTGTTCTCCTGTTATTGATTGAATGTCTGAGTGAAATGGGTGTTCAGAGGTTGTCGCGCGAAGTTTTCGGCGGGTTCCACCTGCTCAATAGTCCGCCACCGAACCATCCGGATTTTTCTGGCCGGGCCATTTGAACTTCATCGGACCAATCTTCGCGAGCGCCGCTTCGTCGACCTCGACGCCCAGCCCCGGTCCCTGTGGCAGCGAGGAGTCGCCATTCTTGTCCACCTCCCAGCTTTTCTTGAGCGTGCCGCCGCAGTCATTGGCGTAGTATTCGTGAATGAGAAACAGCGGGATGGACGCCGTGACATGAAAGCTCGCCGCGATGCCGAGGAACGACGCAATCGAATGAGGCGCGAGCGGCACCGTGTAAGTCTCCGCCAGCACCGCCACTTTTTTCATCTGCGTGATGCCGCCGCCATGCGCGCAATCGTGCTGGATGATGTCGATGCAGCGCTCCTGCAAATACGGGATCACCTCCCAGATCGTCCGGTCACGCTCGCCCGAAGCCAGCGGCACTTTGACGGACTGCTTGATGCGCTTGAACACCTCGATGTTTCCCGGCACCGCCGGTTCCTCGATCCACAACACATCGTAAGGCTCGATGGCATTGGCGAACTGGATCAACATCGGCGGCGGCAGACAGCTATGCGCGTCAAACATCACCGTGCCGTCCTTGCCCACCCGTTCCCGCGCTTCCTTGACCGCCTTCACCAGCGGCTCAATGTCGGCGGGATTGCCGGACGCAGGACGCGGTCCACCGGCGGGAACCTTGTAAGCCTTGGGCGTGGGATAAACGCGGATCCTGTCGCGCGTCGGGCCACCCATCAGCCGATAAACCGGCACGCCATGCAGTTTGCCGGTGATGTCCCACAGGGCCATGTCGATGCCCGCAATGGTGTGCAGCATGAACGCGCCGCCGCGAAAATCCCGGTGTGCGCGATACAATTTCTGCCAGAGATGCTCGATGCGCGTTGGGTTCTCGCCGTCGAGCAGTTCAAACATCGACTGCATGAGCGGCCCCACGACCGTCGGCGGCAGTTGTGAAATCTCGCCCCAGCCGAAAACCTGCTGGTTGGTTTCGATTTTCAACAGCGTCTTGCTGCCGACAGGGTAGGTCTTGAAGCCGGTGATCCTGATCGACGACGCGCGGTCGCCAACATTCGCCGCAGGGTTGTCGGCCCCTGACACTTCGTTCAACAGCAGCATACCGGCCGCAGCTGCACCGGCCGATGCGAGCAGATCGCGGCGGCTGATGCCCTGCCGTTTGGGTTGTTCGTTCATCATTGCGGTGACTCCTGGGTGAAGGATGGTTGGTTTCATGGGCCAAGGATTGAGAGGGACGAAAATCAGCGCGTGAGGAGGTCGGAAATCTCTGCGTCCCACGAGAGGCTCGCTGCTTTTTCCAAATTGCCGTCGGTGGTGATTCGGTAGCCCGTGAGGGTCGCCCCATTGTAGGCGGAAACGAGGAGATACTTGCCGTCTGGAGACAGCGCCAGCCCCCACGGAATCTTGTCCGCCGGTGTCAGCCCGAGCAACTCGGCCTGGCCGTTGTCTTTCACCCGGTAGCGGGCGATGCGATCAAAATCCTGCCTGTGGCCACGCAATCCGGCGAAGATGAACTTGCCGTCCGGCGTGATCTCCAGATCGGAAGCACTGAGGCCCTCCTTCGACATTCCCTCCGGCAGGATCGCAATGTCCTGCTTCAGAACAAGCTGACCGTCGGGG
>JANNVM010000117.1:0-1613 GCA_031414455.1 Verrucomicrobiota bacterium | reverse complement strand
CCAAAACCGCCCGGTGGCCGTCCGCCAGAGCAGGTCGGGATGAGCCTGCAACAGTTGATCGGCAAGGGCTGTGTCCTTTCCTCCCATGCTGGCCACGATGGCGGATCGGTCGCTCTGCGGCAGCGCGGCAAAGGCGATCAGCGCCGCAGCTGAATCGGCGCGCATCCATGCCGCGAGTGCCAGCGCCGCGACGGGCATGGCTGGCCCGGTGTTCTCGCGATCGCGGGAGACGCCGTAGGCGAAGGCCCCGGCGGGCTCAATGAACGCCCAGTGCCGCAGGGCAATCATGTGCGCGTTGCTGCGGGACGGCGAGCCTTCACCGAGTCCGGCGAAGTCGTCTTCGGCGATGATGGCGCGCAAGTCGGAGGGCGTGGCCGTCGGTAGAAACGCGATGAGTGGCCCCAGTCGCCCGGCTTGGATGGACTCCAGGACATCGTCGAGCGAGCCGGCGAAGGCGGCTGACTTGGGCGACACCGCACCGGTCACTGCCGCCGGTGCGGCGCTGCTGCCGGGCGATCGCTTGCTGACAGCCGGAGGAGAGGGGACCGGCTCCTCCCGCTGCCAGCCAAGCGCACCGCCGGTCAGTGTGGCGGCGACACAGGCGGCCACTGCCAACCCTGACAACGCGCCGGCGGCACCCCCGCCCGCACTTTTCTGCAACGCTGCCGCCGCCACGCGCTCGGCTGAAGGCATGGCCGCCGCCCTCGTGCTGCCCGTGGAAAGTGCCGCGGCAACAACACTCATCGCGCCCGCGCCGCCCAGCGACTGGCTCAGCCGTGAAAGGGCACGTTCCACACGTTTCTGGCAGGCGGCCTCGGATTTTCCGACCGCCGCGGCGATGCGGCGGAAATCTTCACCACCACAACAGCGGCGCAGCACGAGTTCGCGGTCCATTTCCGGCAGGGAGTTGAGTGCCTCGTCCAGCCGGTCGTAGATTTCGGGACGGTTCATTGGTTCGTGCGTGGGTTCTGCCGGAGCCGGCAGGCGCGACAGCCGCGTCTCCTTCCGGGCAATGGTGCAGGCTTCGAGGAACGCGGTGCGGTGCAGCCATGCGCGCAGCCGCTCCGGGTGCCGGGCCGCACTAGCGGATTTTACCGCCAGCCGTGCGAAGGCATTCTGCGCCGCTTCCTCTGCGAGCACGGGCGAACTCAGCCGCCGCAGAGCGGCGTGATAAACCAGCGGCAGATGGCGCCGCACCAGCGTGGTGAAAGCCTGTTCGCTGCGGGTGGCGCAATACTCGCGGAGCAGGGTGGCGTCGTCGGGACCGGACATAGGAAGTGTTTTCAGTGTACGTCACCGGGGCGGGCAATTCACGACACGAACTGTGAAATAATTTTCCGCCTCAGCCCGGCGGACTGCCCGGGTCCCGCGCTATGGAGGGTCACTTCCGTTCGATGACCGCCGCGGGGCCTGACACCTGATGAGTCGATTCCGCGCCGTCGGGCCAGCGGACGGTGGCTTCCGCGCTGCCCTCGATGGTGAACCAGAGTTCTGCGGGGCCGGCGGTGAGGTAGCTGCCGGCGGTGGCAAGTTCGGAGATCTGGGGCGGCAGGTTCCCGCTGCGGATGGTGACGCGTGCGCCGGCGACCGGCGACTTGTCCTTAAGGCGAAGG
>JANNVM010000116.1:0-2498 GCA_031414455.1 Verrucomicrobiota bacterium | reverse complement strand
TGCCTTCGTTGAAGTTCGTGGAGCCTCCAAATAGTTTGCGGATTTTTTTGATCACGGTGGATAGTGGCATGGGTAAAAGTGGATGTCTGAATGTGGCCGCCGGCACTCCCTCAAGGAAATGTCAGGCTGCCGGTGATTGGTTTATCGCCCGGTCTCCGGCAGCGGCTGCCGCGGAGGGTTGGGCGGATCGGTTTTGATACGGAATTTGACAGGCTGCAGGGCTTGATGAGTGAGAACTTTGGTGTCGTCCTCTTCGATGATGACCGCTTTCGGGGGGGCATCCTGCACGGCTGCGGCCACGGGTGCGGGCTTCGCAGCACTGGCTTCGTCTGCAGGCTCAGCGGTTTCACCCTCCTCCGCCGGATCCTCGACGGCCGGCACGTTTTCCCCGGGGTAAATGACTTCGTTGATTTTGTCGAAGTGACCTTTGGCAGGCTCCAGTGCATGCACTGAGGGAGAATAGGTACCGGCCATGGTGGCCAGCGTTTGCTCAATGACGCGTTTCGCGATCGGAGCCGCCGTTTTGCCGCCGGCCTCGCCATTCATCACGAAGACGGAGACCGCGATCTTCGGGGCTTCGTACGGAGCGAACGCCACAAAAAGGGTTCGGTTATCTACGATCCACTTCTTCGTGACCGGATCCCAGCGTTCCTTCTGGGCGGTGCCGGTCTTGCCGGCCACGACCCAGTGAGTGGAGGCAGCGCGGGTTCCGGTGCCTCCCTGGGCAACGACAAGCCGCATGCCTTCACGCATGTTGTCGAGATCCCGCTGTTTCGCACCCAGCTTCAGGAGATCGGCACGGAGCACCGGCTCGTGTTCTGTGATGACTTTCTGACGGTTTCCCTCGCGGTTGTACTGAAACTTCTCCTCACGGCGAATCAGCGTTGGCTGATAAACCTTTCCTCCATTCGCAATGGCAGCACCGAGCATGCAGATCTGCAGGGGCGTGGCGGCCATGGCCCCCTGGCCGATGGAAATGTACGCCGTCTCCGACTCCCGCCCGCCGCCGTTCTTGGCAAACCACGCCATGTTGCCGACATAACCATTCGCTTCCACGCCCAAAGGCAACTCAATGCCGGAACTGCCAGTGGCCTCGGGAGTTCCAAAGCCGAAGTAGCCCGCCGCTTCGTTAATCTTTTCAATTTTAGCGGCATTACCCAGACGAAAAAAGTAACAGTTGCAGGAATTCTTGATGCCGTTGGCCAAATCAAGAGTGCCATGGGATCCGCCTTTCTGGCGGTAGATCCAACAGGCGATCGGACGGCCGTAAGTAATAAATCCGGGACAATTGTACGAGCCACACTTGCCGGCGAGGGAGCCGGCGATGGCGGTCAGCAGCTTGAACGTAGAGCCCGGGAACTCGGCACGCAGTGCCCGCGCCTGGACCGGTGCCGTCGGATCAGCGTACATGGCTTCGATGCCGGCCACGTCCTGAGGCGGAATGAAGATGGACGGATCGTAGGAAGGCACGGAGGCGAGACCGAGGATCTCTCCGTTGTTAGGATCCATGACGACGACCGCACCCCGTCCCACACCGGCATCACGCAATGCCATCTCGGCGATCATTTGAATGCGCGCATCCAGGGTCAGATAGACATCTGCTCCGGGCAGCGGATCGCGCCGCTGATCCTCCATCTCGTCGGCAAGGCGGCCGTGCTCGTTCTTCAGCCAGATGCGCTCACCCGGAGTGCCCCGCAGCTTCTCGTTCTGAGACAACTCCAGCCCCGCCATGCCAATATCATCGGCTTCGATGTAATCCCATTTCATCTTCTTCTCCCCGTCAGGCAGTTCATTGCGGTTCTCCCGGATATAGCCGACGAGGTGCCCGGCCATCGCTTTCATGGGATAACGCCGCTTGGGGCGCTGAGTAATTGTTAGCCCGGGGATGTTCGGTGCATTCTCGGCGTAGGCGGTGAACCGTATAAAGTCCCCATCGCTGCCCTGAAGCAGATTCTTCTCGTAGGTAAAAGGGATGACCCCTTTGTTAGTCACGTAGGAGAGGATGATCGCGTTTTTCTGCTTTTCCTTTTCGGCCTCGGACGCCGGCACGCGATAGAGCTTGAGGCGGTCCAGTTCCGGAAAGACGGTTTCGTTGAGCAGCGCGATGATGTCCGTGGTCTCCTCCTTGCGCGGGCCGTAGAGGAATTTGGGAAGTTTGCGGCGCTCCTTTCTTGGCTTGGCGTGCTCGCGCTCCAGCCACGCAGCCTCCACCGCGGCGAGGTCGAGCGCGATTTCCATGCAGGTTTCATTGCGGGCCATCTCAACGGCGTTTTTATCCAGAATCCGGCCGCGCGCCGCGGGCACACGCTGCTTCGCCGTATCCGTCACCGGCTGCTTTTTGATGAACTCCTCCTGGTTTTCGATTTGGAGAAACCAGAGGCGATAGAACAACAGGAGGCAGCCGCCGGTGATGATCACGGCGAGCAGAAGCAGGCGGAGGCGTTGGCTGTTCATGGGTCGGTTCAGCGGCGGTAGGCCAGCCCTTCGTAGCGGATGCG
>JANNVM010000115.1:0-3471 GCA_031414455.1 Verrucomicrobiota bacterium | reverse complement strand
AGGACATCGCGCTCGCGCATTACGGCGCGATCCGGCTCAACGAATTCTATGTGAGTCAGTATGTGGATCACACGGCCCTGGATCACCCTAAAAGTGGCTGCGCAGTAGCCTCACGACAGAATCAATCCATGGGCGGGCGCTGCCCGTGGACGGTGATCGGTTCGCTGAATCGCGGGATCTCGTACGCGACGGATGCCCTCCAGTTTCACGGTCTCGCGACCCGGGCCGGAGGGAGGCCGGCAGCGCTAACCCCGGGACTTCCTGGCAAGCGACTGCAGCATGAGCATTCGATGGTTTCCATTCAGGACGAGCCTGTGGTGCTGGCACCGGGAACAAAGGTGCCGCGAGGGTTCTTCGGCTGGTTTGTCGCCGACAAGCAGACAGCCACTTCCGCGGATGATGCAAAGGTGATTGATGCCGTCATGGCGCTTCCGGAAGCCGGCGTGCCGGCCTGGCCCGCTGGGAGCGGAGGTTCGCGCCCGGCTGCCAGTCTTTTCTCCAGTGCGCCGTTGCTGGAATCGTTCCAGCTTGATGAGCGCGAGGTTACACAGTTTTTCGGCGAAGAGCACCGTCATGTGGAGCGTGAGGGCGGTGAACTGCTGTCATTCTTCTGCCGTGAACGGAACCACGTTGTTCTTAAAGCAAAGGAACTTAAGGTCCTGCGCCCTCACGGACACCTGCTGCGTTCCGGCGGTTTGCTGACGCCGGACGAATCCGCCCTCACGTCCACCGCATGGATGTCCGGTGTGTTTCATTCGATGGTCACTCAGGGGCATGTTAGCATCAATCGGTTCCTCTCGACGTGTCACACGTATCTCGGGCTTTTCCGCAGTTATGGTCAGCGGGCATTTGTGGAACTCGACGGGGTCTGGCATCTGCTCGATGTCCCCTCCGCGTTTGAAATGGCACCGGATTCCTGCCGCTGGATTTACAAACACGGCAGCGGCGTGATTGAAGTGGTGTCCTCCGCTCCCGATGACAAACACGAGCTTCGCCTGTTCCTGTCCGTGCTGGACGGCCCGCCGGCGAGATTTCTGATTTCCCATCACGTCTCCATGAATGGAGACGACGGCAGCCAGGCGATTCCGGTGCGCTGGGAACGGGATGGAAATGGCGTCTTCGTCCGTGCCATCCCCGACAGCGATGTGGGCCGCCGATTTCCTGAGGGAGGATTCCTCATCACGCCATCGGGAGAAACGAAAGTGGAAACCATCGGCGGCGACGAACTCCTGTTTGCCGGCGGCGTTTCGCGGAATCAGCCGTTCCTTTGCGTGGTGACCGCGCCTGCCCTCACCGCCGGATTGGTCATCGAGGGCCGTTTGATAGAGCCGGCGGCACAAGCTAAGGGCTTCTGGGATTCCATCGGGGGCGGATTGAAATTCGAAGCACCGGTGACCAGTCCGCTGGCCGCCGCCGCCGGGCGTGCCGGGGAAATATTCCCGTGGTTCATCCACAATGCGCTCGTGCATTACCTGTCGCCGCGCGGGATGGAGCAATACTCCGGCGGCGGCTGGGGCACGCGCGATGTCTGTCAGGGACCGGTGGAACTGCTCCTGGCGCTGGGCCGGTTTGAGCCTGTCCGTGATTTGTTGTGCCGCGTGTTCCGGCAGCAAAATGCCGACGGTGACTGGCCGCAGTGGTTCATGTTCTTCGACCGCGAGCGGAACATCCGTCCGGGGGATTCGCACGGGGACATTGTCTATTGGCCGCTCGTTGCCCTGGCTCAGTATCTCTCAGCAACCGGCGATGCCGGGCTGCTGGATGAAACGCTGCCTTACTTTCACTTCGACGGTGACGCCGCCGCGGAAAAGGCGACCGTGTGGCAGCATGTGGAACGCGCACTGGACTTGATCCAGCGCCGGGTCATCCCGGGGACACACCTCGCGGCCTACGGTCATGGCGACTGGAACGACTCCCTCCAGCCGGCAAGGCCGGACATGCGCGAGCGCCTGTGCAGTTCGTGGACGGTCATGCTCAACTATCAAACCTTTGTCGCGCTCGCCGATGCCCTGCAGCGTTTGGGGCACACGGACCGGGGGGCGGAGTTGCGGGCGCGGGCGGCCACCATTCTCGATGAAGTCCAGCGGGTGCTGATCGTGGATGACGTCCTCGCGGGCCTGGCTTATTTCCATGACGACGGAAAGACCGACTTCCTGCTGCATCCCGGCGACAGCATTACGGGCCTCTCCTACAGCGTGCTGGCGATGATCCACGCGATCATCAACGACATGTTCACGCCCCAGCAGGCGGAGGCACACCTCAGCCTGATCCGGCAGCATCTGCTGGGCCCGGACGGCGTGCATCTCTTCGACCGGCCGCTGGCCTATCACGGCGGGCCGCAGAGGTATTTTCAGAGGGCTGAGAGCGCGAGCTTCTTCGGACGCGAGATTGGCATCATGTACACCCACGCCCACCTGCGTTACTGTGAGGCACTGGCGCGTTTTGGCGATGCCGACGGATTTTTCCACGCGCTCAGCCAAGTCATTCCGATCGGCATTCGCGGGATCGTGCCCCCGGCCACGCTGCGTCAGGCGAACTGCTATTTCTCCAGTTCCGATGCGGCGTTCTCCGACCGCTACGAAGCCTTTGCGGAATACGACAGAGTCAGACGCGGTGAGGTGCCGTTGGAAGGCGGCTGGCGTGTCTATTCCAGCGGTGCGGGCATCGGCGTTCGGCTGATCATGCAGTGTTTTCTTGGGCTTCGATTCGAGAAAGCAGCGCTCGTATTGGATCCGGTGATCCCCGCGGCGCTGGACGGCCTGAAAGCCCGGGTGGAACTGGCGGGACACAGTGTGGAGGTCGCCTATCACATCCATGGCAGAGAGTGCGGTCCGGTTTCCGTCAGCCTGAACGGGGCCGCACTCGACTTCACCCGCGAGCACAATTCCTATCGCGCCGGCGCGGCCCGCATCGCGATGAGCAGCATCGGAGAGAGACTCACCGGCAGTGGCGACCAGCTTGCCGTAGTGATAGGATAGCCGCCCTCAGGCGGTGTCTTAAAACTGAACTGCCCCGTTCCCGGGGACTGCGGAGGACATGCAGAAGCATGTCCCTACCCGTCGACCATCGCGGGTGGGGACGTGCTTCTGCACGTCCTCTCGTCTTTCAAGTCCTTCCGATTTCGTGTTATAAGACACCGCCTAGCGCAGTTCCTTCCACTCCCATGTCCCGTCGTCCCGGATCTCAAGGCCTGCGTGGTGCCGGGCGGGGTCCGGTTCGCTCTCTCCGAAAGAGATGCAGGTAATGGCGCGCCGCTCCAGTGCCTCCAGCACCAGACGGCAGGTTCCCGGTTTCAGCGCCGATTCGAGGCGGTCGGAGAAGATGAATTCCGGCGAAGCCAGCATGGCGCGGGCCACGGACATCAACTGCTGTTTGGAGAGCGAGAGCGCCTCCTGCCAGTTGCGGGGTGTGTCGAAATCCTCCGGGGTTCTGAACTTGGAGGACACCAGTCCGATTTCCGCAAACAGTCGC
>JANNVM010000114.1:0-8911 GCA_031414455.1 Verrucomicrobiota bacterium | reverse complement strand
ATATTCCGGTGCTGCTGGGGATCGAGAAGGAGCCGGCGGCGGCGGCGAGTCAGACGGAGGTGTTCCGGCACAATCCGCACGTGATGCAGGGACGGAATCTTTATTACAGCAGTGCGATCGGGACGGAGCCGCTGCTGGCGGAGGTGATGCTTGATCAGGTGGAGGCGTTCGATGCCAACCGCAGCGGGGGCATGGCGGGAGCCTGCCCGTGTTCGCAGCCGTCAGGATCCATCTTCACATCACTGCAAACGTGGCTCGCGGCGGGCGGCTGCCGCATTGGTGAGGTGATCATTTCGCAGGAAGCCGGGGCGTTCTCTATCCGCCATCACCTCGATGCGGGGGCGGAAAACCTGGCGCTGCACACGACACCGGAGTCGGCGCGGGAGGTGGCGCGTTATGATGCGGCGGGGGCGTTCCGTCCGCTGAAGTCGGCACCGACGCTGGCCCGCGGCTGGGAACTCGTGGTGCCGGATGTGCCGTCGCTGCTCCTGGCCCTGGATTTTCTTTACCCCGCGGCGGTCGCGAACTGGCTGCGCTGCCACGAGGGGACGGCGACGGTGCCGTCGCTTCGCGAAACGCTGGAACGGCAGACGGGAATTTATCGTGTCACGGCGCTGCTGCGGGATGATGAGGCTTCGCATCTCGTAGCGGATACATGCCGGGAGAAATGCCTGCGCCAAGTGCTGTGGCCGCTGCGGGCCGGGCAGTCGTGGCCGCTGTTGAGCGCGGAGAAGCAGTCCGCTCCGGACTGCCCGCCGTCCGCCGGCGGGGAAATCCCGCTGCTTTGCACGGATGCCTGCCCACTGCTGGTCGGCGGTGCGCGCAGCGCGGTGAAGCGCCGGATGAAGGCGGAGCAGGCGGCGGAAGCGGTTTCCATCTGATGAACCCGGGACCGGCGACCCGGGACTGCGGCTTTTTTATGCCGCTCGCCTGTCGAGTCTTGATTTGGCGAGCGGAATACAATTCCGCGGTCCCAGGGGCGCATCCCGTCTTGACGCTTTGGGAGGCGTCGCGGAAACGTCGCGCCGCTTAATTTCCATAACATCCCCCGCGCCCCCGCATGAAGCTCACAATCATTGGTTCCGGTTACGTCGGTCTCACCACCGGCGCCTGTTTTGCCCAGGTGGGGCACCACGTTATGTGCGTGGACAACAATCCGGAGAAAATCGGGAAGCTGCTCCGCGGCGAAATTCCCATCTACGAGCCGGGGCTGGAGGAACTGGTGAAGAACAACGTGAGCGCCGGGCGGCTGAAGTTCACGGAGAGCACCGCGGAGGGCGTGGATTTTGGAGACGTGGTTTTTATCGCGGTGCCGACGCCGCCGCAGCCGGACGGCAGCGTGGATCTGCGCTTCATCGAGAAAGTCGCCCGGGAAATTGCCGCGGTGTTGAAGGACTATAAGGTGATCGTGGACAAGAGCACGGTGCCGGTGAAGACGGGCCAGAAGGTGACCGACACCATCAAACGCTATGCGCCGAGCGTGCCGTTCGATGTGGTGAGCAATCCGGAGTTCCTCCGCGAAGGCTGTGCGGTGGAGGACTTGATGAACCCCGACCGCATCGTCATCGGAGCCAACAGCGACCGCGCTCTCGCACTGATGCAGAAGGTGTATGAGCCGTTCGTGGCACCGGTGCTCGTCACCGACATCAACAGCGCTGAGCTTATCAAACACGCGGCGAACAGCTTCCTCGCGCTCAAGATTTCCTACATCAACGCCGTGTCCGCCATTTGTGAGGCCAGCGGCGCGGACGTGGAAAAGGTGGCCGAGGGCATCGGCATGGACCGGCGCATCGGGCGGTCGTTCCTCAATGCCGGCATCGGTTATGGCGGATCGTGTTTCCCCAAGGACATCGCGGCGTTCATTGCGATCAGCGATCAACTCGGCGTGCCCTTCACGCTGCTGAAGGAGGTGGAGAAGATCAACAAAGACCAGCTCACGCGATTCCTGAAAGTCATCCGCGATGCGCTGTGGGTGCTCGGAGAAAAGAAGATCGCGGTGTGGGGCCTCGCGTTTAAGAACAACACTGACGACATCCGGTCATCCGTCGCGATCGAACTCGTCAATGCGCTCGTCGCGGAAGGTGCGCACGTCACGGCCTACGATCCCAAAGCCATGGACAATGCCCGGACGCTGCCGCTGGCGGGGAAGATCAAGTTTGCCAGCGATGCGCTGGAAGCCACGAACGGCGCGGAGGCTCTGATTATCGCCACCGAGTGGCCGGAGTTCCGTCAGTTGGATTTCGCGGAAGTGAAGAAACGCATGCTGGCGCCGATGGTCTTCGACGGCCGCAACCTCCTCGATCCGCCGACGATGCACGAACTCGGCTTCAACTATTGCGGCATCGGACGCGGGCAGTGATTACCCGCCGATCATCACGGTGGGGCATCCCACGACGATAAGCCCGCCGTGAACGGTCATGTCGCCCAGGCGCGCTGCGGGGCGGTTGCCGATCAATACGGTCATAGAACCTTTGGCGATGGAGTCAGGCGGACCGACGCAGACGCATAGATCGCCAACGACTGCTGCGGGCATAAATCCAATGATCACCGTCGGCACACCAGGCGGAAGTATCGGGCCGCCGACATGAGGCACCGGCCCTGGACTCACCATGGGGCAGGTATGCATGTCTGTTACTCTGGCGGCGGGCGGCATGGCGTCTTTATATCTCTTTGCCGCGCGGCGGGCAAGTTATTCCTGCGCGCCTAGTTCGTCTCTGGCGCGGGCAGCGGCAGCCCGTTCTTCCGGTCGGGATGAACGGTAAACTTGTCGCCTTTGCGCTCCTGAGGGCCGCCGAAGTCCGCTTTCCATGTGAGAGTGTAGTCGCCGGCGGGCAGCGCGATGGGTTCGGGCGCGGGGCCTTCAATATTGTAGCTCAGGTATTTCTCGTCCTGGCTGAGAATGCGGTTGTTTGGATCTACGATGTCCAGAAGCGGTGGCAGTGCGTCGCGGTTCACCGGGGTGAACAGGACGGTTCTCCATGGATTTTTTGCGGTGCCGGGGACCTCGAATGAGACCTGAAACAGCGGCGCAGTCATGGTGGCCTCCCACACGCCGGGGCTGAGCAATTCGACTTTGTCCGTGATCTGCCATGCCGTCACGTCCAGCTTAAACGCCCCGTCCGCTTGCGCCGCGTGCTCGAACACGAGGACGTCGCCGTCGAGGCTGCCGGGTATGCCGCCAATGGTCACGGCTTTCGCATCCCTGGCGGTGATCCCCTTGAGGCGAATGGTCGCTGGCGGGCGGTTTTTGGTGAGGCGGTATTCGATGTGGTCGGTGCCGGTGCCGGTGCGCACGGAGCCGAAGCGGTCAGGGTTGATGATGGCCTCGGGAATGGCCGCGCCGGGCGCGAGTGTGAAGGTGTATTCCAGTCGGTCCTTGCCTGAAACCGGCGTGGGCGGTGTGGCGATGCCTTTGAAACTGATGTCACCGTCCTCCTGTGGCAGGTCGCCGGTGAAGGTGACGACAGCCTGACGCACTTTGGGCGGCGGCGGAGGCGGGGGGGGCGGCTCGGGGGCTTTCCCGTTCGACGGAAGGGTCGTTTTAGTGCCCCCGGTTTCCGGTTTGTTATCCACGACATCCGGTTTCGGCGTTACCGTGCGGTTTTTGTCGTACCAGATCCATCCGCCGGCTCCCGCACCCGCGAGCAGGAGAACGGTGATCATTACGGCTGCCGCGCGGCTCTTGCGGGGTGGAGGCAGGGGAATGACCGGCTGCAGGTGAATGAACGGTTCTTGTCTTTCCTCGACCGGCAGTGGAGGCGGCGGCGGGGGGACGATCGGGGCCGTCTGTGTGCGGGCGCTGCGGGTGTCTGCTTCCTGGTCCGCGGCAAGGGCACGGACAGCGGCCAGTTCGCGGGCCACTGCCGCGGCGGCGGCGGCGGCGGAATCTGTCAGGCGCTGCACGGCCGCGGCGTCGAACTTGTGCGCGGCCGCGAGTTCCCCGGCCTGTTGTTTGCAGGCGGCGGCCTCTTTGGCCCAGCGGCGGGCCTCCAACTGATGCCGGCTGAGTCCGGTCTCGTCCATTCCCTGACGGAGGCGAACGCGCAGTGTTTGCTCGGAGGCCTCCTTCGCCGCATGAACGAAAGACTCGATGTTTTGCAGCGCTTCCGTCTGCTGTGCGGCGCTCAGCGGCGGCGGCGGCACCGGGCGCTCCGGCTTGCGTGTGGTGGCATGCTGCGCGCGCTCTTTGGCACGGCGGGCAATGGAATCCCCGGGGAGCCCTTCATCTGCCAGGATGGTGCGCAGGAAAGCGATACATCCGGCGGGATGACTTTCTGCGGAAACACAGGCAGCCAGCGTGCGGTTGGCGTTGCTGTTGAGCCCGGGGATGGGGATGCACTCGGCTGCGGAATAATACGCCTGTGCCCTAACTTGACGTCCGCCCACCGCCAGATAGAGCAGACTGGCATAGGCCTGGAGCGGCGAGGCGGCCGGCATCGCGGCCGTCACATCCGCATCGGCTGTCCAGTCCGACTCCGGCTCGGCAAGCTGCACGGGAATGTAAATCTGCACCGCGGACCAGTCCACGGTGCCGGCGGGCGGCACGCTTGTCAGGATCGCCTGTTCCAGCGGGCCCGGTGAGGCGCCGCACTCGCACAAGGCATCAATGCCCGTGGCGGCATCCCACAGGATGGCGGCGATCTTTGTCAGGGAAACCGTGCCCTCGCGGCGCAGCACTTCGGCCAGAGCCGTGCCGCTGTGGTCCTCCTCAACCACGACCCAGCCCTCCGGAAATTCCGTCATCTCCAGCACCGGCATCAGTCCTGGCGGGCGCAATCCCGCCAGCTTGCGGGCCTTCTCCGCCGCCTGCGCGACCAGTGTCGCGTCGTGCTCACAGTACACTTTTGTGATACGCACCGGCAGGTCGCGCTCGCGGTCGGTGCCGCGAAAGACTTCACCGAGATAACTGCGCCCGGACGGCTGGAGAATGAAGCGTTCGGCAAATGTCAGGCGGCGCGGGGCGGCGGCAGTCGCCTGCGACGCTTCCCTCAGCGCGTCGAGGAGTTCCGCGCAGTTGCGGAAACGGCTTGCCGTCGTTTTCTCAAGCATCTTTGCCACTGCGGCACGGGCCGGTCCGGTCAGGGCCGCCGGCAGGCGCGCAGCGTAGCACACGTCGCTGAGACGGTCCTGGATAATCTCCTGCGTGCTGCCGTCCACCGGTCCGCTGCCGGCCATGAGGTACCACGCCGTCATGCCGAGCGAGAAAATATCGGTGCGTTCATCCAGCGCGTGCTCGCGGATCTGCTCCGGGCTGGCAAACACCGGCGACCACTGCGACGCCGTTTGATCCGCCGTCTCGTCCGCCTCGCGCGCCATGCGGCGCACCAGTCCGAAATCAATGAGCTTCACATGCGGCGGACCATCGTCACTCATCACGAGGAGCAGATTCGACGGCTTGATGTCGCGGTGTACGATCCCGCGGCTGTGGGCGAACTGCAGCGCCTCCGCCGTCTGACGAATGAGCGCCAGCGCCTCCGCCGGCGGGAGCGCGCCGCGCTTCTTTACATATTCTTTCAGGTCGCCGTCGCGGCACAGTTCCATCGCGTAGAAGAACGTGCCCTCCGCCTCACCGAAATCTGTGATCCGCGCGATGCCGGGGTGGCTGAGTTTGGCGTGTTCCTGCGCCTCTTTGAGAAACCGCTTCTTCGCCGCCTCGTCGAATGCCAGGCGGTCGAGGATCACCTTCAGCGCCACTTCCGTGCCGAGGAATGCGTGGCGGGCCCGGTACGTGCGGCCAAATCCGCCCCGGCCCAGTTCATCGGGCTTCCCGTCGGGACGGCTGAGCACTTCGTAATTTCCGAAGCGCAGTGCGGAAGTTTCATCCTGGGCAGCCATGAGTCGCGCGATGAATGCAGGACATCTGTCAGCACCGCAAGGGGCGGGATGATCGTCCTGTTTGTTTGGAAAGACTCATGCTTCAGCACCTTTCTCCAGGTCCGCGAGGCCCTTTTCCCACTCGGCAGTCATGCGTTCGAGGCTGCCGGTGACGCCGGTTAGTTCGCGGTTCAGTTCCATGGCGCGGTTGGAGTTTCCGTAGGTCTCGGGGCGTTCGAGGTCGCCGCTGATGACCCGCTGGCGCTCTTCGAGTTTGGCGATGTCGCGCTCAAGCTGGGCGACCCGCTGCTTCAATTCCCGGCGGGCGGTGTTGCGGGCTTCGCGGTCGCGGCCAGCCGCTTTTTTCTCATCACGGCTGAGGAAAACTTTATCTTTTGGTGCTTCAATGACAGGAGCGGCAGCCGGTGTGCCGGCGCGGTTGTCGGTTAGTTTCTGGCCGGCGGTGAGGGCTTCGCGCGCGGAGGTGGCCTTGCTCTTGTCGAGGTAATACTGATAGTCGCCGGCGTAGGAGGTGAGCTGCCCGGCGCTGATGTGAATGACGGTGCTGGCGACGCTGCGGATGAAGTGAACATCGTGGCTGATGAAAACGATCGTGCCTGTGAAATCGCGCACGGCTCCGATGAGCGCCTCGATGCTGGCCATGTCGAGGTGGGTGGTCGGCTCGTCGAGCAGGAGAAAGTTCGGCGGTGCGAGCAGGAGTTTGGCGAGGGCGAGGCGCGACTTTTCTCCGCCGCTGAGCACGGCGACGGGTTTGAAGACATCTTCGCCGCTGAAAAGGAAGCTGCCGAGCAGGGTGCGCACAAACTGTTCCGGCTGCTGCACTTCAAGATCCATCGCTTCGGCGAGCACGCTGCGGTTGAGTTGCAGGGTCTCGACGCGGTTCTGCGCGAAGTAGCCGCACTTCACGTTGTGGCCGAGCGTGCGCGTGCCCTCCTGCACCGGCAGGACGCCGGCAAGGAGCTTGAGCAGGGTACTCTTCCCCGCACCGTTAGGGCCGACGAGCACCGTGCGCTGGCCGCGCTCGACTTCCAGTTCCATGCCGCGATAGACGACGAGGTCGCCATAGGCGTGGTTGATGTCCTTAAGTATCATCACGCGCTGGCCGCTGCGAATCGGCTGCGGGAATTTGAAGCCGACCGTTTTCGCCTGTTCGGCGGGAGCTTCGATCTTCTCCATGCGCTCGATCTGCTTGAGCTTGCTCTGCGCCTGGGCGGCCTTGCTGGCCTTGGCGCGGAAGCGGTCGGCGAACTCCTGGAGACGTCCGATTTCCTTCTGCTGATTTTCGTAGGCCTGACGGTGCTGCTCGGCGCGCGCGGCTTTCTCACGGACGAAAGCGTCGTAATTGCCTTTGTAGAAATGCAGGCGCTGCCACGCGATTTCCACCACGCGGTCGAGCAGGCTGTTCAGGAATTCGCGGTCGTGCGAGATGATGAGAATGCCGCCGGGGTAGTTCTTCAGATAGTCCTGGAACCAGAGCAGCGATTCGAGGTCGAGGTGGTTGGTCGGTTCGTCGAGCAGCAGCAGGTCCGGCTCCTGAATGAGCAGCCTCGCAAGGTGAGCCCTCATCACCCAGCCGCCGCTCAGGGCTTTGGCCGGGCGGTCGAAATCACTCTCCCGGAAGGCGAGGCCGCGGAGGATCTTCTTGGCCTTGGGCTCAATCTCCCAGCCGCTGTGCTCCGGCGCGTGTTTAGTGGCGAGTTCCATGACGGTCTCGTCGCCAACGGGCGCGCTTTCCTGGGGCAGGTAGCCGAACGATAGTCCGCGGTCCATGAAGACCTTGCCGCTGTCGGGCGTCTGTTCGCCGAGAATGATGGAGAGCAGCGTGGTCTTGCCGGCACCGTTGGGCCCGACGAGACCGACGCGGTCGCCGGCGTTGAGTTGCAGCGAGACGTTGTCGAAAAGAATGCGTCCGGCGAAGGACTTGGAGATGTTGGAAAGCTGAAGCATGAGGCGGATTGAGGACCAGAGGGGAACAGGGGACACAGAGTCAGGATGAAGACTCAGTGTCTCTCTGTGTTCAGCAATAGCCATCAAAGCAACGCCGCATTGTCAAACCGGCACCGGGCTGAAAGAACAGCCGGACGAGCCGTCCGGGACCATGGTCCACGGCTTTTGATGGCGGATGCAGCAGGCAGCGGAGCCTTCCGGAAACGGCAGAAGGTGCCCCGTCAGGGCCGCAGACGCGCAAACTTTCGCGGCGGTGTTGCCGGGGTGCTGTAGGGACTGATCGCGCCGGTCTGATCCTGCCAGTTGAGCAAATTCAAGGAAGTCTGGAGCACGCCCGGCCCGATCCATTCCACAATGAACTGTCCCCCCTCAATGCGGGTGTTGGTTATAGTTCCCACGGTGGCGGCGGGCGGGCCGTAGAACGAAAGCACACTGCCGGAAACGGGCAGCAGTTGATCGGCGGGGGTCGAGTCGTTTTCGTCGCGCCAGGCGAGCGCGCAGAAGTCCGCGCCGTTGTCCTCTTCCCAGACCACTTCGATGGCATAACGCCGGCCCGCGACGAGTCCGACCTGGGCCGAGGTGGCACCGGTAAAGCCCGGCTCCTGAAAGCCGTCGGCATTGTCAGTGTCCGAGGCGATGGGATCGCCGAGATTAGCGAAGGAATCGTCTGTGCTGATGCGCAGCTCGCTGACATTGTCGGAGCGCAGGAAGAAGTTATAGGCCAGCGTGTCCGGTGCCGTGATCCATGCCCTCATGCGCCCGCCGTAGGTGTTATTGGGGCCATCCGGCCATACCGTGGTGGAGTCGAAGGACGGGGCGGCGAAGTCGCGGTCGGGAGTGGAGGGGAACCGGGGGTCGGCGAGGAAGGACGCGAGGTCACCGGTGACGCCGCTCCAGATTTCCACACTCACCACACCGGGAACGATATCGAAGCCGGTGAATGAACCGGGCGTTCCAGGGGCGACGGCATTGCCGGCGACGTCCGTGACGTTGTTGACCTGGATATGATACTGCTGGCGCGGGGTGTGTGCGGACGTCGAGAGTTTCACAGTCTGAGAATCGAGCACAGTCACGGCGGAGATGGTGAGGCTGCCGTCCGCGCTGTAGTTGCCGGCGGCTCCCAATGCTG
>JANNVM010000113.1:0-3221 GCA_031414455.1 Verrucomicrobiota bacterium | reverse complement strand
GCTCACGACGCCGGACGAAGGCGCAGCCGGTCAGGGGCGACGGTTGCGACATCTCCCAGACAGGGAGCATCGGAGAGGTAGCGCAGGGCGGCCGTCCGGCCGGACACCAGGATTTCCGTGTGGCTCACCGTGGCCGCGTCGGCGCGGTGCATGCAGATGGAATACGGACCGCGCTCGGGGCGATGCGAGCGATGCAGGCGGCGCAACCAGTCGAGTGAGCCGCAGGAAACCTGCCCGCAGGCGTCGGCAAACGTGGCGGCGCGGCTGTGCTGCGCACCCGGTTCGTCGTGGCCGGAGGAAATCCAGATGCCCGGCTGCCACGGATGGCGCACGCGCTGCAGGCGGCGTAAATCCCAGCGCCACTCGATGACTTCCTGGCGCTGCGGGAAGAGGCTGATGAGCCGGAACGGATTCACCCGCGACAGCGCCAGGGAATGCAAGCCAGCTTCGACTTCCCGGCTCGTGGCGGCGCTCAACACGGCCTTCGTCACTTCACCCCGGCTGATATTTTCACCGGTGGCCCGCGCCGGAATCGCATACCAGTTGATGAGCGCCAGCGTGGCGCCGGTGTCATTGAGGCCAATCCACATTCCGCCGCCCGGCTCGCTCGGCGCGATGACTTCACGTCCGCCCAGCGTCCAGCGGTGCGGTGGCAGCGCGGCGACGCGGGTGAGTTTCTCGTCGCGGTTCATGCCGAGGACGTAGCCGCTCTTGCGCGGTGAAAAGATGACGGAACACATGGCGTCAATCGGCGGTCGGATAATTCTCTGCCAGCTTCGCGAAACTCCGCCACGCGCGCCAGGCTTCCCGCGCGCCCATCGGTGCGGTTCCGAGCGCGCGATTGGCCGCGCCGATGGCGAAAACCAGTTCCCACTGGCGGAACAGCGTGCCGTAGGCGGCGAGGAGCGAGTTGCGTGAGTCGTAGATGTTCGTGGCTTCCGCCGCCGCGCCGTTCAGCTCGACGATTTGAAAATTTCTTCCCGCGCGCAGGTCGGCTTCGCGCTCGTAGCGGATGTCGTAGCGGCCGATGAAGAATCCGTCCAGCTTGCGCGAGATTTCGTCAATACGCGCAGCCAGTTCCGGTGTTTCCAGCCTTGCGCCATCGCGAAAGATGCAGCCCTGCGCGTGATTGCCCGACTCGACGAGCTTCAGCACTTCGCCCGCCGCCAGCACTTCGGAGCGCCGCGCTGCGAACCGGCGCAGATACGTCTTCACCATCAGCCGGGCGCGCGGGTCACCTTGAATGAGTTCCGCAACGGTGGACTCGCCATCGCCGACGATGACCGGAAAAATCTTCTCCGTGATGGCGAAGATTCGGCCGCGCTCCTCGTGCGGAAACCGGTAGTAGAACACGCCGACTTCGTGCGGGCCGGGCGCGTAACGCTGCGCAACGAGCGGCGCATCCGTCTGGCGCAAGTAAGCCAGCGCCTGTTCCTCGCTGCGAATAAGTTTCACGCCCGCGCCGCGCTGGCCGAGGTCGGGCTTGAGGATGAAGGGATAGGTGACGGCGTGGCACAGGATGAGGTCGAGCAGCGTGGTGAATCGTGCATCACTCGAACCAGCTTCGAGCCGCCAGGCCTGCGCCGTGAACTCCGGGCAGGTGCGGGAAAGTTCGGTGAGCGTGGCAAACTTTGATTCGCCCACGACGCCGCCGGCGAAGATGCCGGGATTCGCGGACGTCGGCAGCGTGAGTCCGCGATGCTTCACCGCGAGCCACAGGCACCACAGCGCGACGGGCGGATAGAACAACCAGCCCGGCCAGAATTCCCACTGCGTCCAGCGACCCAGCAACGTGAGAAACCTTTCCCGCATCGGGCGGAGGACCGCGCCCTTCATCCACCGCATAGCGCGCCGCCGAATCAACGCCACGCCCAACCAGACCGCCGCCAGCGCGGCCAGCAGGAGCCATCCGCCGTGCTGCCATTGCTTCGCCCAGTCCAGCGCCGCCGCGCTCGCCACTTGCGTCACGCGCAACAAGACGAGGGTCCACACGAGCGAAGCCGCGCCGGTGATGAGCAGGAAACGCTTCAGCGGCAGCCGCAGAAATCCCGCCGCCAGATAGGTCGGCAATCGCGCGCCCGGCAGCAGCCGGCTGAAGATGAGGATGAGGTTGCCGCGCTCATGGAACCATTGCTCGCTCTGCGCCACGCGCGCGGCGAAGCGGTTGAAACGACTGCGCTCAAACCAGCTTCGCCCGCCGAACCGCGCCAGCGCATACAGCCCCGCGTCGCCCATCCAGATGCCAAGGAAGCACGCCCAGAACGCCACCGGCCACGAGAGCGAACCCGCCGCGAGCAGCAGGCCCGCACCGACGGCGGCAACGTCTTCCAGGATGAACGTGCCGAGGAAAATGGCCGCCGCCGGGGAGAGCGGGAGAAGGTCGGCGAGGGTGGTGGAGGGCATGGGACGTGGGAAGTAATCAGTAATCAGAAAAATCTCCAACGCTCATGGCCGCTCACTGTTCACTGATTACTGATTCCTTCTCCGCCATCTCGCGCTGATGCTTGAGCGTCGAGGGCGCGACGCCGAAGCTCGGCGGCATCGTCACCCCCATCAACCCGCCGAAGACGCCGATGAGCGCGTAGTGATGCACCGCGTGCGCCACGACATACATGATTTCACGGCCCACGGTGGACGAGGCGGTTTGCGGGGCGGTGGTGGAATAACTCGTCTTGCACGTCACGACCAGTTCCCGCGCCACGAGCCGCTCGTCCATCTGCTCGAAGCCTGCGCGCAATTCGCGGGTCACATTCAGCGCGGCGAAGCGGTCGCTCTCGATGAGCGGGTTGCGCTCGCGCTGGTCGTAGTCCAAGCCGCCCTGCGCGACGGCCGCCAGCAAACTGCGGAAGTGGTCGAGGCAATGGCGGTAATGGCCGCCAATGCTGGCGTTGAAGGCCACAGGCAGCAGGCGAGTGTATTGCTCGTCGGTGAACGCCAGGAGCAGGGCTTCACCTTGTTGGAGGGTTTCAACGGCTGCATGGATGAGCGACGCGCCGTCATTGAGGGAGTGTTTCAAGCATCAGAGCCTCGTTTTGTTCTGGGTCGGGCATGGGGCGCCGCAGCCACAGCCCGTGATGGAATGAACGCCGTCGAGCAGTTGGCGACGGTGGAGCCAGGCGGTGACGCTCGCGCAGATGACAACGCCGACCGCCAGACCGAACAGCAGCCCGCCGTCGTCCTGCACCACGATGCCGAGCACCGTGAGATGGCTCGCAATGGCC
>JANNVM010000112.1:0-2450 GCA_031414455.1 Verrucomicrobiota bacterium | reverse complement strand
GGCTGTCGGCACCGGCAGGACGACTGACCTGCCGGTATGTCGCCGAGAGCACGATCTCGCGCACCAGCGACTTGATGGACCAGCCGTTTTCCATTAAGCGCACCGCGAGGTCATCGAGCAGTTCCGGATGCGACGGCCTCTCGCCGCTGTGGCCGAAATTGCTTGGTGTGAGGACGAGCGGGCGGCCCATCAGCGCCCCCCACACGCGGTTCACGATGACGCGGGCGGCGAGCGGATTGTCACGGCCGGCAATGGCTTCCGCAAGTTCGCGGCGTCCACTGCCGTCAGTGAATGGCTTCGCACCACTGGAGAGCACTTCGATGAATCCGCGCTCCACCACCGGTCCCTTTTGGTCAACATTGCCGCGGAGGAAAACGTTCAAATTCTGCAGCGTGCCGTCCTCGACAACATGCACTGTGCCAGGATCCATCTTGTCGGCTTTCGTATCGTCCTTCTCGGCGGTTCCGTCGGGCCGCCGGTTGATCATGCGGGTGCTGGCAAAAACTCCGGCGAGCGCATAATAGTCGCGCGTGCTCACCGGATCGAATTTGTGATCGTGGCAGCGCGCGCAGGCGACGGTGAGACCCAGCATGGTGCGCGAGACGGTGTCCACGCGGTCCTCCCATTCGTCGGCCATCACTTCGAGCCGGTTGCGGTTATAATACTTCGGCCCCAGTCCCAGGAAGCCCAGTGCCGCAAGATCGCCTGGCGCCGCTGACGGCAGTTTGTCCGCGGCGAGCTGCAATTTCAGAAACTGATCGTACGGGAGGTCGCGATTGAATGCTGCGATGACCCACGCGCGATAAAGATGAGCGTTCGGGTAAAAGAATTTCGTGTCGTCTCCCACCTGATGCGCCTGGTCCTCGGCAAAGCGCGCCAGCGGGAGCCACAGGCTGGCCAACCGTTCACCGAATCGCGGCGAGGCGAGAAGGCGGTCTGTGAGATTTAAGATTGCAGATTTTAGATTTAAGATTGCCTCGCTTGTGAAGGCATCCATTTCCTCAGGCGTCGGAGGCAGACCGGTGAGATCGAACGTGAGCCGGCGAATGAGGGTGGCTGGTGAGGCTTCGGCGGAAGGCTCCAGTTTTTGTCCGCGGAGCCGGGCAAGAATGAAGCGGTCCACCGGCTGACGCACCCATGCGGCGTCACCCGGCACAACCACTTCGCTGCGGCGCGGCGGCTGAAACGCCCAAAAGGCGCGGTCGCGATCCGTGATCCCGCCGCCCGTTATCGGGCCGGACGCCACGGCGGATCCTGAGGCCGGCCAGTGAGCACCGGCGTCGATCCACCGTTTCAATGCCGAGATTTCATCATCCGTGAGCCGTTCGCCTTTCGCCGGCATCACGTCGTGAGCATCGGTAGCCGTCACCCGCCTGATGATCTCGCTGGCGGCACTCTTCCCGGGAACTACCGCCGGCTTTTCCGAATCTCCACCCGCCAGTACCGCGTCGCGCAAATCAAGGCGCAGGCCGTTTTCCTGTTTGTCGGGGCCATGACACTGCCAGCAGCGCTGCTCCAGCACCGGCCTCACATCCCGCTCAAACTGCACCACCGGATCCTCGCCAGCCTCCACCATCATCCCGCTGCACGCCACCACCGCGACAGCCAGCAGGCCACGACTGGTCGCATGGCGTGCGGATTGGGAAACGAAGGAGCCGGTTTGCATCCGTGATCCCTCACCTGCCCTGCCGCACGAATCAAGTTCCCGCGCACCGCCTATGCGGAGGCCACATTAAGCCCGCGACCTATCTTGCGGGCAATGCATTCGCACTTACCATACGAAGTTGTCACCATCCCCTGCCATGAAGTCACCGCTGCTTACTGCTTTCGCACTCTTGGTCATTCCTGCGTTGTGCGTCGCGGAGAACGCGATGCCACCCGATCCGCTGATGCATAATCTGGTACCCGTCCCGTTCACCGCCGCGGACCTCGTCGTACGCAGCAAGACTGAGGCACCGGGGCTGAATCTCTGGCGGCTCGCCGGAGAACTGGATACGATGACCACGGACCAGGTGCGCACGGTGGCCTTCAATTGCTGGCGTCCTTATCGGCGTTTCGAATGCGATGCGCTGTATGCCGCCATGCTGGCGCTGTCCCTTTGGTCCGAGCGCGACCTCGCGGATGCGGCGGGCACGCTCATGTTCATTGGAAGTTGGGAGGACATGGATGACTCGATCGGTGACTATGACATTGATTTGGAATCCGAAGCCGGCTGGCTGTGGGCGCAGTTGGCGAAACGTGACTGGAAGAAGGCGTCTGCGCTGCTGCGGAGGGTTTCCGGTGAAGAATCCACCGGACAGTTCGCCTCAGCCGCGGCGGATGCCGGAAGATTCACACCCGCGCAGGCTGCGGAATTCGTTGCCATCATCGGCCCGAAGCCAATGGAGAAGGATTCGCTGGATGGAATCGTCAGGGACTTGACTTGGAACCTCGCCGCCGTTCACGGCGTG
>JANNVM010000111.1:0-1625 GCA_031414455.1 Verrucomicrobiota bacterium | reverse complement strand
CACGGACGGCGACGCTGCTGATCGCGAGCAACGATGAGGATGAGAATCCGTTTGAGATCGCGCTGACCGGGACGCGGGCGACGCCGCCGTTGGATGCGTGGCGGCAGACCTACTTTGGCTCGACGGCGAACAGCGGGGCCGGGGCTGATCTGAGCGACGCGGATCGCGACGGGGTGGTGAACCTGATGGAGTTTGCGACGGGCAGCGGGCCGTGGACGCTGAATGTTCAGCCGGGGGAACTGGTAAAGATCGGGAGCAGTCTGGAATTCACCTGGCCGCGGCGGAAGGGGGCGCTGGCGGAGGTTTCTTATGCAGTGGAGTGGAGTGAATCACTGGCCGGGCTGTGGAGCGCGGCGGGGGTGAGCACGGTGCTCTTTACCGATGGCAGCGTGATGCAGCAGATGAAGTCCACCATTCCCGCAGGCAGTGGAGGAAAGCGGTTCGTGCGGCTGCGGGTGACGCGCCTGTGATCGGGCACCGCAAAGCAGTAATCGCGCGGCAAAACAGTTGTTGCGGCTCCGCCACAGCGGAGGAAAAGTTCTCGCTATGTCTGCGAATTATTTGCTCCAGCGCATCACGCTTGATCCCGCCGTGTGTCATGGGAAACCCTGCATCCGCGGGAAGCGCTATCCTGTAGAGTCCATGCTCGAATACCTTGCCGGCGGCGATAGTGTGGAGACTCTGCTGGCCGAGTTTCCCGACCTTGAGCGCGATGATGTGCTGGCCTGCCTTGAATTTGCCCGCTGTGCGCTCAGCATGCGCAGTCAGCACCTCGTGATGGCATGAAATTTCTGGTGGATGCCCATCTGCCTCCCGGCCTGTGCAGCCTCCTTGCCGAGGCCGGACACACGGCACTGCACACCAGCACGTTGCCTGCGGGAAACGATACGCCGGATGAGGAGATCAATCGCCTTTCGCTCGCCGGGCAGTGGGTTGTCATCTCCAAGGACACGGATTTTTACTACTCCCATCTGCTGCATGGTAAACCCTGGAAGCTACTCCTCGTGCGGACCGGCAATATAGGTACTGCGGACCTCAAGTATCTCATTCGCGATCATCTGCCTGCGATTGTCGCGGTACTCGCATCTTCCTCGCTCGTAGAACTGGACCGCTCCCGAGTCTCAGTTCACGCATGAATGAAGCTCCGGACACAGGACCGCGGTGGTGCAGATGACTTGTCAGGAACCGCATCGGCCGTCACCAGTGTTTCCCGCAACGGGTGACCGGGCGCGGTGCTGTCGTTTCAATGTCGTCCCGTTAATAGTCTTTGCGATGAATTTGGCAGGAATCATTCCGCCGCCTATCACGTATGCCCCGGCGCTGACACGCGGCCGTCTTCTATCTCCTCTTTCCTTGCGCGGAGAATGCGGTCGGCGATTTCGCGGATCATCTCCTCGAGGATGGGCCTCAGGGGGCTGCCTTTGGTGAAGCTGAGGGCGATGTGTTTCACTCGGTTGACGCGGCTGTGAATGGATATGGAGAGCGGTCGAGTCCTTGCGGGGATTGACAATGGGCGGTGAGAGCGCAGTTTGCCGGCATGACTGCCACCATTCCCGGGCCTGCCTCGTGGATTGAAGCCATCGGCGGATTCCGCCTGCCGTCGCAGACGGATCGCCACCTGCAAA
>JANNVM010000110.1:0-6827 GCA_031414455.1 Verrucomicrobiota bacterium | reverse complement strand
TGGAACGTGCTCGCGCACACCGAGGATTCTTTCTGGGAAAACACCGTGACGGCATTCAACGCCGGCACCGGATTCTACCAGGGAATCGGCTATGGCGACACCGACGACGCTACGTCGCTGGCCGCACCTTTCCCGGCGGAGCCCGCCGGCATCATCGCCATGCTCAACGGTTATCGCAGCATCTATCTGCGCCAGACGTTCACCGTGCCCGCCGATGAGATCCGCGCCAATCTCAAACTGCGCGTTTATGCCGACGACGCCGCTGTCGTCTATCTGAATGGCGTGGAAGTACCCCAGCGCTTCTCCGTCGGCGCGGGTCCTGTGGGGCACAACGGCACCGGCGTTACGGTCAGCGGATTCGAGTGCGCGCCAAACAACTGGCGCGAACTGACCATCTCCACCATGGCCGCATGGATCAATCCTGGCACGAACATCATCGCCGTGCATGGATTGAACGAGACGATCGGCAGCAGCGATTTCTCACTGAACGCTGAACTCCGCCGCGTCGCGGGCGCCGCCGGCGGCAGCCCGACACCGGGCGCGGTGAACTCTGTCTATGCAACAAACGTGCCGCCGGCGATCCGTCAGGTCATTCACACCCCGGAAACGCCGGTGCTGAATCAAACGGCGATCCTGCCAGGCCAGGCCGTAAGCATTTCCGCCAAAGTCACCGACCCCAACGGCGTGCAGAGTGTCAGCCTTCACTATCAAATCGTGAATCCGGGCAGCTACATCAAAAAGGAGGATGCCGCCTACGAACTCGCCGCCAACTGGACGACACTGCCCATGCCGGACAACGGCCTCGGCACAGACCTCATCGCCGGCGACGGCATCTTCACCGGCCTCATTCCCGCTGCCGTGCAGACGCACCGCCGGCTTATCCGCTATCGCATCCAGGCCGCCGACGTGCCGGGCAACAGTGTCCGCGTCCCCTATGCCGACGATCCCGCACCCAACTTCGCCTACTTCGTCTACGGCACGATGCCGGACTACACGGGCTCCATCAATCCGACACTGGCCACGAGCTATACCGGCGCGCTCATTCCCTCACATACGAATACACCGGTGACCTATCCGGCGGCGATGCTGCAGCAGGTGCCCACATTTCAGTTGATCACCACACGGCAGAACCATGTGGATGCGCAGTACATCCCCGGAGCACCAGGCGCGACCAACCCCACTGTGCAGTACCGCGGCGATGAAAGCGTGAGTGCCACTGACGAGCAGGCCTATCCATGGCGCGGCACGCTCTTCTACGACGGCAAGGTCTATGATCACATCCGCTTCCGGGCCCGCGGCGGCGTCTGGCGCTACAGCATGGGCAAGAACATGTGGAAGTTCGACATGATGCGCGGCCATGATCTCGAGACGAAGGACAACTGGGGGCAGCCGCGTGACGAACGATGGAAGAAGCTCAACTTCAGTTCTGTGATTCAGCAGGGTGACTTCAATCACCGCGGCGAGCAGGGACTGTTCGAATCCGTCGGCTTCCGCCTCTTTCAACTAACGGGAATGCCCGCGAACCACACGAACTTCGCCCACTTCCGCATCATCGAGCACGCCAGCGAGACCGGCCCCACGGCAGACCAGTACGATGACGATTTCCAGGGGCTCTATCTCGCCATCGAGCAGGAGGACGGACAGTTCCTCAAGGAGCACGGCCTGCCCGACGGCAATCTCTACAAGATGGAGGGCGGCACCGGCGAGCTAAACAACCAGGGCCCCACGCTCCCCAGCAACAAGAGCGACCTCAACGCCTTCATCACCTATTCCACACAGGAGTCGTGGTGGCGCACCAATGTGGTGCTGCCGGAGTACTACAACTACCGCGCCATTGTGGACTGCATCCACCACTACGACATCGGCGACGGCAAAAACTACTTCTACTTCCATCATCCTGTGGACCCTCTCAGCTCCCGGTCCAACAAATGGCAGCAGGCGGTGTGGGACCTCGACCTGACATGGTCTGACAATATGTACCGCGGCGACACCGGCATCGCCGGCCTCGCCCCGAGCGGCAATACCACCGAGCCGTTCTTCAGCCGGGTGTGGCCCATCCTGCCACTGCGCACCGAAATGCGAAACCGTCACCGCGAGATCCTCGATCTCCTCTGGAATCAGGAGCAGACCGGCATGCTCATGGATGAGACCGCCAGCTTCATCTACCAGCCCGGCGTTCCGTCGTTCATCGGAGCCGATCGCGCGCAGTGGGACTACAACCCCATTATGGTCTCCGCGTTCATTAACACCAGTAAAGCCGGACGCGGGCGCTTCTATCAAAGCGCTGTGGACGATCCTTCGACAGCGGGCGTGAACGAGACGCTCACCTTCCCCGGCATGATGCAGAAGCTGCGGAACTACATTACCACGCGACGCAACGTCATCACCGCTCAAATCCTTGGCGACGAGGCCCAGGTTCCGGCCACGCCGGTCGTCACCCGCGCAGGCGGTTCCGCCGCCTTCCCCACCAACGATCTCACCTTCACTTCCACGGCCTACAGCAGCCCTTCCACGCGGCCCTTTGCCAAAATGAAGTGGCGTATTGCCGAGATCACCAATCCCGCCGCACCCAGCTACAACCGCTGGGACCGCACCGTTCCGCGCAACTATGAAGCCGACCCTGATAACACATGGGAATCGCCGGAACTCACCGTCCTCAACAACTCCTATACTTTCCCCGCCGCCGCCGCCCACGTTGGCCGCACCTACCGGGTCCGCGCCAAATACGCCGACGCCGGCGACGCCGCCAACGGCAACACCCCGCGCTGGAGCCACTGGTCGGCTCCCGTCACGTTCATCACCACTGCCCCGGATGTGAGTGTCTATCTCAACAGCCTTGTCGTCTCCGAAGTGATGTACCATCCCCGCGAGCCCGCCGGTCCCGAACTCAGCGTCTCCGCGGATCAGGATGACTATGAATACGTCGTCCTAATGAATGCCGGCACCACCACGCTCGACATGACCAACATCCGGTTCACCAAGGGCATCGACTTCGACTTCGCCGGCAGCGCCGTCACGTCCCTCCTTCCCGGCCAGCGCGCCGTCGTTGTCAAAAACCCCGCGGCATTCAATGCCCGCTACGCCGCTCAGTTGGGAGGCCCCACCATCGCCGGCATATGGCTGGAAACCGATAATCTCAACAACGGCGGCGAGCAGCTCAAGCTCAGCTTCGGCGCAGGCATCACCGTCCGCGACTTCACCTACGACGACAATACCCCGTGGCCCGTCGAGGCCGACGGCGACGGCTACTCCCTCGTCCTCATCGCCCCGTGGTCCATTCCCAATCACGCCCTGCCGGAAAGCTGGCGCCTCAGCACCGCCATCGACGGTACGCCTGGCCAGTACGACGGGCTCCGCTTTGCCGACTGGAAATCGGCCAACAGTCAGACGGGCGATCTCGATGACACCGACCGCGACGGCCTCAACAATGTGCTCGAATACACCCTGTCCGGAAATCCCTCGTCCCCGAGCCAGGCACCGCTGCCCGCCGGCAGCGTCGAGACTTTCGGCCCTGACCCCTTCCTGACTCTAACCGTTCGTGTCAGCCGCGGCGCCGATGACGCCCGCCTCATCCCGGAGCGCTCCACCGATCTCGCCACATGGGACAGCACCCCCGCCGGAATCGTCTTCGTCAGTGCTGTACCGGACACTAACGGCGGCACCACATGGAAATGGCGCTCCGCTATTCCGTGGAACAGCGACCAGCGGGAATATCTTCACCTCCGTGTGCAACTGCGCTGAACCGGTCGCTGCCCGCGGACCGCAGCCTAACCCTGCTTCACCGGCTCGTAGAATCGCAGGGCCTCGATGTTGCTGCCCAGTTGCCTGAGCGGATAGGCCCCGTTCGCGCCGTGTCTGCCCGGGTCGTTGATGAGGTAATCATGCCCCTCCTTGCCACGGATGACGACGAAGTGGGTGATGCCGCTGGCGTAGCGGATGCGAACGATAACCGGGTTCCCGCGTTCAAGGTTTTCGTCAATGAGCTGATAGGACGGTAAATCCTCATAGACAAAGCGGACTTTGTCAGGGCTGAGTTCGGCGGCGACCTCCCACTTGAGCCAGGCCTCGGGGGTGAAGCCGTCGCGGCTGTTGAGGAATTCGTTGAGTCGCCGGGGATCGGTGTCCACGCCATAGGAGGCCAGAATCATGGCGGCGGAGGAGACGGCGCAACCGGCCGAGCCAAGGGTATCGGTGGGGGAAGGCCCCAGCGGATCCTGGCCCCAAAGCGGATCGTTTTGCAGGAAGGAGGGCACTTCAATCAGAACGCGCGTGGCGAAATGCTTCCCTCCGAACGGCGGAATGCCCGGCGGCTTCACCGGTTCAGGCTTTGCCAGGGAGCGCTGGTGCGCCTCCTCCTGTTTGATCCGGCCGTAATGCGCGATCCCGAGTGCCGCGGCAAGACACACGGCGGCGATCACGACACGGCGGCGGAGCATTGAGCGCGGCGGGGGCATGGACGGATCGGGTTCTTCACTCATGGCGGCGGAGGGTCAGGAATTCAGGAATCCAGTGAGCGGACTCGTGGCGCTGGCAGTGACAAGCCGCGACGGGAGTCCGGCCTCGAACGCTTCGCGCCCGGCTTCCACCGCCAAACGAAACGCGCGGGCGATCCTGACAGGATCGGCGGCGGCGGCGATGGCGGTATTCACGAGCACGGCATCCGCACCCATTTCCAGCGCCTCGGCGGCATGACTCGGCGCACCGATGCCGGCATCCACGATGACCGGCACCGTGGCCTGCTCGATAATGATCTCAATCTGTCGCCGCGTGGCGAGCCCCTGATTGGATCCGATCGGCGAACCGAGCGGCATGACCGTCGCGGTACCCGCATCCTGAAGGCGCTTGGCGAGCACGGGGTCGGCGTTGATGTAGGGCAGCACGATGAAGCCCTCCTTCACAAGGACCTCCGCAGCTTTGAGCGTCTCGATCGGATCCGGCAGAAGATAACGCGGATCGGGATGAATTTCCAGCTTGATCCAGTTCGGCAGGCCGGCGGTCACGGCGAGCCGCGCGAGGCGTATGGCTTCCTCCGCGGTGTTGGCCCCGCTGGTGTTCGGGAGGAGCAGATACTTCTTCGGATCAATGAAATCGAGGATGTTGGCAAACGGATCGCCCTTGCCTGACAAATCAGCACGGCGCAGCGCCACGGTGACGATCTCCGTGCCACTGGCGGTGAGCGCATCCCGCATGAGTTCCGGCGACGCAAACTTCCCGGTGCCGGTCAGGAGGCGGCTGGTAAACGTGCGGCCGGCGATGGTGAGCAAAGACGTCGGTAACGGGTCAGACATTGGTAATCCAGCCGTTTGCGGGTTTTTGCCGTTTCAGCAACTGAATTTGAGAAGCTGGCGACGGTGCATCACCTATGAAGTCGCCGCGCGGCGAAGCCATTCCCGGGCGGTGGTGGCGAGGTCGGGGGAGGAGTCGGAGGTCCCGGGGGCGTAATAGTGAGTCTCCATTCTTGTCAGGGTACGGTCCAGTTCCGCAGTGGCATCGCCGGTGACATGGCCGCTTTGGCGGATGCGCTGAAGGAGCCCGATCACGGACAACGGGGTAATTTCCTCCGGCATCGCAAAGCCGGCGGCATCCGCAGTCCTGACGGTGCGCCCGCGGCGGAAGTATTTGAATATCCCCAACGCGGCAGCGGCGGCGGCGACCAGACCAACGATCACAGGCCAAACGGAGCGAGGCTTTCCGTATTGCGCTTCGAGGTCCACGGTCTGCGTCACTTCCTTCAAGTCAGCGTCGGCGTAGCGGTAATAGGCAGTCTTGATGTCCGCGGATTTAGGCACGGCAAAGGTGAAGGATTTCGCCGGTCCTGCGGCAGCCGGGTCGCGTTGCATGGTGACATTCCACAGCCGCTCGGAGACGGCGGCCTCGGCGGGCTGCTCGTCGCTGCCGGGTTCCACCTGACTGATCCGCACCCCCTGATCGTCGGTGCCGTCGATGACGAAACCCGCGGGTTTGAGATCGAAAAGCTGCTCCAGCGACGGCACGAGGCCGCGGGCGGTGGCTTTGATTTCCAGACCGAGGAGGCCCTCTTTCGCTTTGCGCTCATCGAGAATTTGCTGCACTTCCAGCCCCCGCGCCGGACGCGGCGCGGACTGGCCGGCATCGAGCGGAATCTTCGGCGAGACGACCGGCAGCACGGCGTAGCCGGACGTGTCCATGAAATCGAGGCTCAGCTTCAGCGAAGGAAAGGCGTCGGTCTGCGGGCCTTTGGCCTTGAGCAGCAAATAGCAATACGGCGTGATGCGCCAGCCGTCCTCCTCATCGCCGCGTGATTCCACTTTGTCAGCGTGAAACGTGACCGAAAGCACTTCGAAACTTTCCTTGAGGGCCTCGCGCGCGGTTTCCTCGAACTTGTCCCGATAGTTCTCCGGCGGACGGCCGAAGTTGTAGAATCCCTGCTGGTTGTTCTGGTTCTGGAGGTATTTCTGGAACCCGCCGCTCTCCCGTTCGATCTGCTTGGTGTGGCGGATATTCACAAAGACGCCGAACGGACCGGTGCCCACGGTGTCGGAGCCGTCGAACTTCACCTGCAATTGAATCTCCGTGACGAGGTCGCCGTAGTAAGCCAGCAACTCGCGGGCGGGACGGGCCCGCTCGTTGTCGCCCGCAATGCCAAGTCCCGCAGAAAGATAGGTGTGTTTCACCGCCGGAGCGGCGGCGGTCATTCTCGTGGTGAGGACATTGGAAAACAAAGTCAAGTGGCGTCCGGCAGCCTCGCCTGGCAGCGCCTCAATGGCAGCGCGGATGAGCGGAATCTGCTGCTGCGCGAGAATGTGCTCGGGCTTCACGCCTTCGAGATCGGGCGCGCCGAGTGCGGC
>JANNVM010000109.1:0-7517 GCA_031414455.1 Verrucomicrobiota bacterium | reverse complement strand
CGCAGCCAAAGATTGCGGGAGCCCCGGCAGGGGCGGCACCGGTGCAGGATTCGCGCCGCAGAGTTTCGCCCCTGCCGGGGCTCTAGATCCATTGTTTTTCCAACCGGTGGCTTGCGCCACCGGCTAATATCTACCAGCCCTCCGGGCTTTAGAATTCCGGAATCCGCTAAGTTAGCGCTTAGGGGACGCTGCCCTGCTTGAACTCGAAGAAGTGACGCTCACCACGCCGTGAACTCCCTCACGGTGGCGGCATCCAGTTTTTTCACCACAGCGCAGACGAGTTGCACCGCGCTGAGATAGTCGTTGAGATCAATGATGCTGTTGTGGCTGTGAATGTAGCGGGCGGGGACACCGAGCACGACGCAGGGCACGCCGGTGCCGGTGAACTGGAAACTCTTCGCGTCGGTGCCGCCGGATTTGCGCACGGCGGTCTGGTGCGTGATGTTCTCGGCTTTGGCCGTGTCCGCGACAAACTGGACGAGACGGCGGTTCATGATGGCCGTGGGGTCGAGCACGCGAATTTGCACGCCGCCGCGCAGTTTGCCCTGGGACTCGGCAAGGTCCATGCCGTGCGTGTCGTCGGCGGGCGTGCCTTCCATAACGAGGGCGACGTCCGGACGTGTCAGGGTGCCGAGCGTCTGCGCGCCGCGACAGCCGACTTCCTCCTGGACCGAACCCGCGGCGATGAGCGTGCAGGGCAGGGGAGTGTGTCGAAGCATCTGCATCGCCTGGATGGCGGCACCGGTGCCGCAGCGGTTGTCGAAGGCCTTGCTGACGAACATGTCAGGATTCGCCAGGGCAGTGAACTCGCTGAACGGCGCGACAGGATCGCCCGGGCTGACGCCCCAGCTTTCCGCCTCCTCGCGGCTGGACGCGCCGATGTCTATGCAGAGCTGGTCCATCGTCATTAGTTTGTCTTTCTGCGCGTCGCTGAGGAAGTGCGGCGGCGTACTGCCGATGACACCGATGACTTCGCGTCCGCTTCGTGTCAGGATGCGGACGCGCTGCGCGACCATGGTATGCGTCCACCAGCCGCCGAGCCCGACGATTTTAAGAAACCCTCGCGGGGTGATGTTCTGGATGGCGAAGCCGACTTCGTCGCAGTGTCCGGCGACAAGCACCCGCGGCGAACCTTCTGCACCGGGCCGTTCGCAGGCGATGCTGCCGAGTTTGTCAGTGGAAATGGCGCCGCAGCCTTCGAGGCGGCGGCGGAAAATGGCGCGCACAGCATCTTCGGAACCGGGTACGCCGTGGGCTTCGGTCAGTTCGCGCAGCAGGGAAATGGCATCGTCTCGCATGGGCGCGGAATGCAGGCGGTTTTCCTGAATTGTCCAGCGATGGTTATGCGCCGCTGACCGACCAGCCGCCGTCCACGGCGAGCACCTGACCGGTGCAGAAGCGGCTGGCGTCCGACAAAAAGTAGAGTGCGGCCCCGGTGAGATCCTCCGGGTGGCCGATGCGTCCGCCGTCGAGCGGCTGCTTGAGCCTGACAAATTCCATGATGTCCGCGCTGCCGGCGGCGCGGCGCGACATCGGAGTATCCACGAGGCCCGGTGCGAGAACATTGGCGCGGATGCCGTGCGGCGCGTAGGCGGCGGCAATGCTGCGCGTGAACCCTTCGACGGCGGCTTTGGCAGAGGCATAGGCAATCGTGGCGAAGTGCCGGGGTGCGGGAGCCGTCGCGAGCACTGAGCCGATGTTGACGATGCTGCCACCGCATCCCTGTGCCAGCCATGCGCGCACGGCGGCGCGGTTCGACCACACTACGGAGTGAAAGTTGAGTTCCAGCGTGCGCTGCAGGCCCTCGCCGGTGAGGCCATGCAGCGGGCCGTCGCCGAAAGTCCGGCCGCTGCCGCCGGCGACATGGGCGAGGCCGTGCAGTGCGCCGAATTTTTTCACCGCATCCTTCACGAGCCGCTCCGCCGCATCCGGTGCGGTCGCGTCACCGGCTTCCACGATGCCTGCCAGGCTTGCTCTCGCGCCGGCGAGATGTTCGTCGTCGCGACCCAGGACGGCCACCCTGCCGCCTGCGGCACACACCGCCAGGGCGATGGCGAGGCCCATGCCTGAGGTGCCGCCGATGACAGCAATATTCTTTCCTGCGAAGTCCCGGTTCATGCCGCGGATGCTGCAACGGGTGGCCCGCGCCTGCCACTCAATTCCTTTGCAGAATCCACTTTTCCCTTTCGCTCCACGGCGCATAGTTGCCGTCGTTTCCTTCTCATGGCGGCTACCCTTATTTTACCGCAGTCTCCCGCTCCCGTCACTTGTCCGGGGTGTCACCGTGTCCTGCCCGCTCCCGCGGATCAATGTCCCTGCTGCGCCTATAACGCATGGACCTGCGTGGACCACTTTCCTTACAGCCCGCCGCCGCTTGACCGCTACATTGACGTCGAGAACCGGCTTTCCAACGAAGACCGGGCGCGTCTCGACCGCGTGATCAATGCCGTGGAGAGTGACCTGCCCCAGGTGCGGCTCTTTGTCTGCCTGGTGAAACTTCTGCCAGGCACGGACGTGCGTGAGTGCGGGTTTTGGATGCTCAATGCCAGTGTGCCGCGGGATGATGAGGAGGCGGGACACCGCCCGTGGAGTGTGCTGCTGCTGATTGATCTCCGGGCCTTCGCCGCCAGCGCCACGGTTGGCTACGGGCTCGACCCTCACGTCAGTGACACGCAACTCCGCGCGGCCCTGACAGCCGGACAGCCGGAATGGCAGACGGGAAATTTCAGCGGGGGCGTGATCAAGTTCGTCCAGCAGCTTCACCATGCACTGAAGCAGGCGCACCGGACGGCCACATTGGTATCGGGACGGCAGCCTGCCCGGTCCGCAGCTGCGATCCCCCGTTCCAACGCACCGCCGGCCGTCCCGCCGGCCCGCCATCCGGAGTTTTAGCGGGGAGAAATCCGAGGCGGAGCGGCCATGGTCTGTCGCCCGTACGCGCGGGAAAATCAGGATGGACAGCCGGGGGGCGGGAGGCTAAAGGCACCACGCAATGAAAAACCTCTCACTCCCCGTAATCATGGCGGCCGCGGCGATGCTCTGGCTGCCTGTCCCTTCCGCTTCGGCTCTCGAAATGCGCACCTGGCTGAGCGTTGACGGACGCATGCTGGAAGCCGAACTCGTTCGCCAGGTAGGCAGTGATGTCGAACTCCGCGACAAGGACGGCAAGCCGATCAAGATCGCCAGGTCATCGCTCAGTTTCGGCGACCTCGATTACATTGAGGAAAATGCGCCCGCGGACACCGCCCCCAAAGCGCTGGGCAGTGCGCCGACTGCCAAGGTCAAGCTGCCGAACCCGGCGAAAGACGTAAAGATTGACACCAAACTTTTCAAGAAAGAAGCCGGCGATTTTAAGATCAACAGCCGCACCTACCGGGTCTGTGAGACCCCGCACTTTAAGGTAATGTACATGCGCCCGGTGGATCCAACAGACGCCGCGGAACTCGCCGAACGGCTCTGGGTGGACACTGCTTTTTTCCACAGCACCTTTATTTCGAAATGGCACGACCGGAAGATGGGGATTGTGCTGGTGAACGATGATGAGGCTTATGGCGACGCCGGGAGCTGGTTTGCCGACATGATCGGTGAAGCGGGAAACAAGGATGAAGCCGAAAGAATCCGCAAAACCTGGCCGGAAACCTCCTCTGGAGTCATCCAGTTGCCGCAAGCCCAGGCGGATGAGAAGGGGGTTTTCAGCGGCGTTCGGGTGTTCCGAGCCTACACCGTTCCTGCCACGGTTGATTCCAACGGCAAGGTCACCAAAGGCAAGCCGCAACTCGTGAAAGGTGTTTGGGATTCCTTCCGCACACACACGCTGGCTGAATCCATGCTCAGTACACACGCGGGGAGTCTCAACAGCACGAGCAAAGAGGGTATCTTCGCCATCTTCTCCGGCTTCGCATTCTATAAGGAAATCTCTCTGACGGGGAAATGCGGCACGAATCTCATCGGGACGAAAGGCACGGGCAAGGATCTCACCACGTCCGGAGGATTTCAGCAGGACAAGAACTGGCCGGCGGAACTGAAGAAGATGATCAAGAAAGGCGGAGAGTGGAAACCGAACCTGATGAACGTGTTCGCCGCTCAGGGGCAAAGCCCGAGCACTCCGGACATCGTGTTTTCGTATGCTTTCAGCCGCTTCCTGCAGAGCACTCCGGAGCGCCTCACCGCGTTCAACAAACTCTGCCAAAAGATAGACGTGTCCAATCAGGTGCCGGGCCTTGAAGAGATCGCGAAGCTCTACGGTTTCGATTCCGCTTCCGCCCTCGAAACCGCATGGATCACGTGGATGGACGGTGGGGATTTCCGGTAACGCCGGGCTGACGGCATCTCTCTGCGTAAACAAAAAACGGCCCCGGATCGCTCCGGGGCCGTTTCTGTTTTTGAAGAATTGTCAGTGTTTCCGGCTACTCAATGTTGAGGAGTTCGACTTCGAACACGAGCGCCGAGTGGCCGGGGATTTTCGGAGGAGATCCCTCAGAGCCGTAGGCGAGATACGAGGGGATGAAGAACTTATACTTCGATCCCTTGCCCATGAGTTGCACACCTTCGGTCCAGCCGGCGATGACGCCGAGCAGCGGGAAGGAGATCGGCTCTTTGCGCTCCACGGAACTATCGAACACCGTGCCGTCCGGAAGGGTGCCGTGGTAGTGGACGTTAACCGAGTCCGAAGCCGCTGGCTTGGCCCCGTCGGCGGCGGTGACGACTTCATATTGCAGGTCGCTGGCGGTGGTGGTCACTTCCTTGCGTTTGCCGTTAGTAACGAGGAAATCGCGGCTGGCGACGGCTCCCTTGTCGCCGGCGGCAAGCGCTTTGTCGTAGGCGGTTTTGGCTTGCGCGGTGCGCTCTTTTTGCGCCGCGGCCTGGGTACCGGCCTGGGCCGCCTGGGCCTTGCCCTGATTCTTCTTTTGAAATTCCATAAACACCTGCTGGCACTGGGCGGGTGTCATGCGCGGCTCCTTTTCGTCGAAGACATCGCTCAGGCCTTTGCTCAGTTGAGCCATGTCAGGGGTGAGGCCCATTTGTTTCAACTGACCGGCAATCATCGTGCCGACGGCATAGCTGACGTTTTCCGGTGTCGCGGCGGGGGCGGCGGCAGGGGGAGGCTCTGAGGATTTGGCGGGTTTCTTGGCATCGTCCTGAGCCATGGTGAAGCCGGCCGAGGCCAGCACTGCTGCTGCGGTAAGTGTGATGGTTCGCATAAGGGCGCGCAGGCTATGTCCCCGCGCCGGCCCGTCAACGGGTTTGTCCCTCTCCCGAATTCGGAGCGTAGAACCGGTGCCGCTGTGTTCCCGCGCATGGTTTTCAGCGATTTGAAATCAACACTTGCAATACCTCCGGCCGGTTATACTTTGTATCACAAAGCATTTCCACAGCCATGTCGAACTCCGTCCACGAAGCGTCTGAACAATTGCGTGCCATCCGCGCGCTGATGGAAAGGTCCACCATTTACCGGGCCATTTCGGCACCGGCGGCGGCTTTCGCGGGGGTGTTGAGCCTGGCCGTGTGCGGGTGGATGTGGCGCGGCCGGACGCCGGGAGAGGGCCTGAGACCGGACCTTTTTATGCTGGTGTGGCTCGCGGTTCTGCTGGTGGTGAGCGTGGTAAATGCGGTGCTGCTCTACCGGAACGCGAAGCAGCGCGGAGAGGTATTCGTTTCGTCCGGCATGAAACACGCCCTGCGGGCGCTGCTGCCGCCGCTGATCGCCGGATTCATTATGAGCCTGCTGGAGGTGTCCGTCTCCGGCACTGCCGGCAGCAACTGCCACACGGACATCGTCGCCTACTGGATTCTTTTTTATGGCCTCGCACTCCTCGCGACCGGATCCTTCGCCCCGCGCTCCATGCAGGCCCTTGGCGGCGGCTTTTTTGCGTTCGGCATCCTGACATTTCTCCCTACCGTAAGGGAAGTCAGCGGACAACAGTTCCCCGTCGCGGTGATCTTCATGGCCGTGTCTTTCGGACTTCTCCATATCATCTATGCAGCGGCAGTCTGGATCCAGGGACGCCGGGAATCCACCCCGGCAGGCGCATGATTGATTTCGATCAACTCGACAGGACGATCCACGAAAAGGGACGCCTCGCCATCATGTCCCTGCTCGCGGCGCGGGCCGGCTGGCCCTTTCAGGATATGAAGGCGGAACTGAAGATGAGCGACGGCAATCTCATCACCCACCTGCGCACCCTCATCAAAGCCGGTTACGTCGCCGAGACCCGGGAAATGAAAACCCGCCCGCAAACCAGTTACGCCCTGACAAAAAGCGGACGCAAAGCCTTCGAGTCCTACATCACCCTGCTCGAAGACATCGTCCGTTCCGCCCGGCTCTGATTTTTTTTGCCTTAATACTTTGCCATACAAAGCCAATCCTGCACCCCCCATGAACATTCATACCGCTACCCACTACGGCATGTGCTTCGGAGTCCGCGAAGCGCTGCGCCGCGCCCATGATGCCGCCACTGCCGGACCCGTCACCGTGCTCGGTCAACTCGTCCACAATCCCGTCGTCACGCAGCACCTTGCCTCCCTTGGCGTGCGCGAGGGGCGGCTCGATGACGTGCAGAGCGCGGCGACCGCTAACGTAATGATCACGGCCCACGGCGCGTCTGACCGTGCCCGCAGTACCTGGAAAAACGCCGGCTATCGGGTAACGGACACGACGTGCCCGCTCGTCCATCGCGCCCATAACGCGCTCGCCACCCTGGTGGCGCAGGGCTGTCAGCCCGTCGTGATCGGGCAGCGGAATCACGTCGAAGTGCGCGGGCTCACCGGCGATTTTCCGAATGCTGTCGTGGTGGAAAACGAATCCGACTTTCCCGCGCTGCCGGACGCGCCGTCGTACGGTGTGGTATCGCAGACGACGCAGCCGATCGCCCGCGTTAGGCAAATCGTGGAAGCAATGCGCCGCCACTGTATCGGGGCGGAAGTGATCTTTCGCGACACCGTTTGCCAGCCGACCAAGGACCGCCAAAACGCGCTCGATGATCTCTGCGCGAAGTGCGACACGATTGTCGTCATCGGCGGACGGCACAGCAATAACACGCGCCAGCTCTCCGACAGCGCGCGGGCCCGCGGGGTTAGTGTTCACCAGATCGAAACCGCCGCGGACCTCGATCCTGCGTGGTTCAGGCGATGCCGGAATGCCGGTGTCACCGCCGGCACTTCCACGCTGGACGAAACCGTGCGCGATGTCGTGCAGCGCCTGCGGGAAATCAGCGCGGGTTAATCGCCCAGTTCAAATCCCCAGCACTTCCCGCTGCCAGTTGAGAAGCAGTTCTCCGGCGGAGCAGGCGTCACGGGCGATGGCTTCGAGCACGGCGCGGCTGGCGACGAGCGCAGGGTCGATATTCAGTGCTGACCCGAGGCGGTCGCGCTTTTCCTTGAGCGCATCGAAACGTTTTTCGGCTTCAGGATCGCGGTCATGGCGGCGGCGCGTCGGGCGGCGGGGCCATTCTGATTCGGGCCTCGCGTTGGATTCCTAGAAAGCTATGATAAAGCGGCGGTGGAGGGGCGGGGGAGAG
>JANNVM010000108.1:0-14659 GCA_031414455.1 Verrucomicrobiota bacterium | reverse complement strand
TCCGCGAGCAGGAACCGCAAAAACCGTCCACCTTCGTGGTCACCATGGCTCTTGATTTGCGGACCGATCTTGCGAAACACCGCCAGACTGACAGCACAAAGCTCGTCGGGCAGATTCGCGGCGACCTCGACTGGATCGTCATGAAGGCGCTCGAGAAAGACCGCAGCCGCCGTTACGAGACGGCCAACGGCCTCGCCCAGGACATTCAGCGGCATCTGCAAAACGAACCGGTCCAGGCCCGCCCGCCGACGGCGCTCTACCGCTTCCGGCGGATGGTGCGGCGGAACAAACTCGCCTTCGCCGCCGGGAGCGGCATCGCCGCCGCGCTCATCGCGGGACTGGGCATCTCGACGTGGATGTACTTCAAGGAAAAGAACGCCCGCGAGCGCGCCGTGGCCGCCGAAGAGGCTCAGAATCAGGTCGCGCAGTTCCTCAAGGATATGCTCGCAGGCGTCGGACCTTCGGCTGCGCTGGGTCGGGACACGACGATGCTCCGGGAGATTCTGGACAAGACTGCCGAACGCGTCGGCGCAGATTTGAAGGATCAGCCGGCGGTCGAAGCGGAATTGCGCTCCACTCTTGGCAGCGTGTATTTCGATCTCGACGAATCCGAGAGGGCAGGCGAAATGCACAGCGAGGCGCTCGCGATCCGGAGAAAACTGTTTGGGAACGATGATCTGCTCGTTGCCGATTCGCTATACAACCTGTCGAGAGTTCGTTACGACCAAGCCATTCTCCCGGAGGCTGAATCCCTGGCACGCGAAGCACTGACGATGCGGATCAAGTTGCTGGGAAGGGAGCATTTGTCCGTTGCCGCCGCCCTCCAAACCCTGGGCGCTGCGGTCAACGAACAGGGCCGGCTGCCCGAGGCCGAATCCTTATACCGCGATGCACTGGCACTACGCCGGAAATTGCAGGGCGACGAAGATATCGATGTCGCTGGCACGCTCACATTGCTGGCCCATAATCGCGGCTGGCAAGGCAACGAGCCCGAAGCTGAGCAACTGCTGCGCGAGGCGATGGCAATAGTCAAAAGCAAGCTAGGCAACAAGAATCCCGGTGTAATTTATCCGCTTCACTATCTGGCGCGTTCCCTCCTAAAACAGAACCGGCCGGAGGAAGCCGAATCCCTGTCCCGTGAGGCCCTGGCAATAGCGCAAAAGGTGTACGGCGGCGAACATTCAACGACGATCGACCAACTCGCCGTCCTCTGCAGCGCTCTCGTAGTGCAGGGCAAGAGGGATGATGCCGAATCCATGATTCTTAAGGCACCAGATGCCGCAAGTTTTCGCGCACGCCTGATCCGAGTGCTGATAAACACCGGAAGAACTGCGGACCTGAATGCGGAAGCTCTATGTCGGGACGCACTGGCAGTCTTGCGGAATTCCGTGAGTATCGATCCCATCGAATTGGACGAGTTGTTGCATCTGGTCGCAGATTCACTTTACCGCGAAAACAAATTCGCCGAAGCCGAGCCACTCTACCGCGAGTCGATGACTCGCCGTCAGGCCCGTCTTGCCGCCGAAGATCCGGGTGTTGTTCGCCCTGCTGCCAGCCTCGCCCGCCTGCTGGCAGATTGGGCGTGGAGTGAGCGCGGTTCAAATTCCGAAATCAATAAATTTGAACCGGAAATTGCGGACCGGGCTAGCGAAGCTGAACGGCTCCTGCGCGACTGCCTGGCAATCCGGTTCCAGGGTCCTGAGGCAACCCACTGGCGCACGACTGGCGACGTCCCCAGCCGTCTGGGCGGCGCGCTTGTCGCTGTAGCAGTCACCGATGCTGGGCTATCCAGTGACGCCCGCCGTGCGAAGCTCGCGGAGGCCGAGACGCTGCTGCTAAAAGCCAACGAAGTTCTGCAAGCGGGCGAAGCAGTGGACCGCAAATCAAAACGCGACTCGCTCACGCGCCTCGTCCGGCTCTATGAGGCATTGGAGAAACCGGAGAAAGTTGCCGAGTGGCGGCAGAAGCTGGATGAGTTCAACAAGGCGGAAGCCGGGCAGAAAGCCGAGGAGGAATGCAAACCGGAGACGGGGGAGAGGGACGACTCGCCCAGGCATTGAGTGACAAGACGGCGCTGAGTCTGGACGGCAAATAGCAAAGCAGGCGGAGGGAGCGACGGGGACCGGACCATCCCCACGGGGCTTGTCCCCGTGGAACGCCGGCTTGCCGGTTCGAAGTCTCGACGGCATTCAGGGCCGCGTCACGGCACCGCCGGGACAAGCCCGGTGGTGGCCTTGCCATTGCGGCGGCTTCTGAATACCGATGAGGAAACTCCACCGGGGCAAGCCCGGTGGTCTCTGGCGCGTCAGCGTCCGCCATTTCCATGCAGTCACACACTGTACCGTCACCCGCTGTACCGTCCCCACGGGGCTTGTCCCCGTGGAACGCCGGCTTGCCGGTTCAGAGAGTCTCCTCAAGAAGCTCCGCCACGATCCTGCTTGTCAGGATCGAGCGATGACTCACCGCGCAACGCACCGAAATCATACTCGCCGGCCGTCCCGACGAATCCGCCGAACTGGTAAACGGCCTCCATGCCCTGAGCAAAGGCGAGGTTGTTCAAACAGGCCAGCACGACGTCCAGGGGAGCCTCTTCAAATCCGCATCCCAGGAGCAGGTGCACATGATCGGGCAAGATACCGCCCGACCGCAGCAGCCAGCCTTTGGCGCGGCTTGCTTTGACGATCATGTCCCTGACCAACTGCATCCGGTCCGCCCGGATTTCCCTCCACCGTTCCCGGTGGACGAGCACCACGTGCAGGACGTACCAGAAGACGCCGTGGGAAGTCTGCCGGCGCTGCGCCAGATCAATGGCGGGGTCCGATATCTCTGTTTATCATCAGTGCTCCGCCGGGGCCAGCCCGGCGGTGGCATTTCGATTGGGGCGGGTTCTGAATGGCAATGGGGAAACTCCACCGGGGCAAGCCCGGCGGGCTCTTGCATACTCGACTATTTTAAGTGCCGGCCGGCAAGCCCGGCGGGCTATCGGATTCTCGACTGTTACCAAAGCGGTCCCGACGCCGCAGTGGCGGTCCCGGAGCAAGTCTCGGCGGATAGGGAATGCATCCCTGCGGCTGCGGCACCGGGGTGCCGGGTGAAAATAATTTGAGAAACCTGGACGATTTCATCCCGGAATCCGCATGGGGAGTTGAAGGGGATTTTCCCAGGCGCGGCGCGAAAAAGCGAACCCGCGGCGGGACCTTCACAACACTCAGCACACAACCAAACAAAACCCATGAGAACCACGAACCAAACCAACGCTGCCTCATTGAGCAGCCAATCCTCCTTCGAGAAATCAACGAGCCCGGCACCGGCGCGGGTGTCGCGTTTCGCGTTCGCACTGACCGCGGCACTCTTTGTCAGCAGCGCAACCGTCCAGGCCCAGACATGGCAGACCGTGGATGACGCGGAGGGCCCTGGGGGCGAATCGGTTTACCGGATCACGTCTGACAGCGCAGGGAACATTTTTGCCGCAGGCAATGTGTATGATGCGACAGGCTTATTTCATGCGGTGATCACGAAAAGCAGCGACAGCGGAGCGACATGGGAAACGGTCGTGGACTATCCAGCTGTGGACGACCACCCGCCGATGAAAGTCTTTGCGTACTTCGCCGCGATCGCTTCGGCCGATGTGGGAGGCGAGAGACATCTGGTCGCCGCTGGAAAGATTCGGGAAGTTGCCACGCCGGGACTGGGATACAGAGCTCAGATGTTGATCATTCGAAGCAGGGACGACGGGGCCACATGGGAGACTCTGGACGAGTATTTGCATCCCTCATACGAGTCCTCAGCCAGTTCAAGAGACGTTGCGGTGGATGCGAACGGAAACATCTACGTGGCCGGGTTGGCGGTAGAAGGTTACTACCCTGCCGGCAAATCCCATTGGCTGATTCGCAAGGGTCTCATGACGTCTTCGGGGATGACATGGTCCACGGTGGGCGACTTCTCGTATGCGGAGGCATATGACAATTACGGCTACGCCGCTGATGGGCCCAGTGGCGTCGCCTGTGTCGGCTCCAGTGTTTTTGTGGTCGGTGGCGGCGCCGGTTCATGGATTGTGCGCAAGAGCAGCAACGGCGGGAGCACCTGGCAGGTGGTGGACACGTTTCGTTATAACAGAAATGGCAAATCCCACCCGTTCGGCATCGCTGCGGACAGCGCGGGGAATGTCTATGTGGCCGGATTCGGGAATAAGACGGTAAATCAATGGTTCGTCCGGAGAGGAACCAACGGAGGAACCAACGGAGGAACGAAATGGAGCACAGTGGACCAATTCACGATGACTTCGGGCACTTCAGCGGAGGCGCGGGGAATCGCGGTAGATGCCAATAACAACGTCCACGTCACCGGCCTTGCCACGTCCACTCAAAAGAACTGGGTAACCCGCCAGCGTTCCGCCGCGACGGGCGCATGGTCCACGAGCGATCTCTTCTCGATGTCCGCCAATCGAACCACCGAGGGCAAGTCGATCACTGCCGATCCGGCCGGGAATCTGTTCGCAGCCGGATTCGGAGCTGATTCGGCAGGAGCACTCCACGGCTGGCTGGTGCGCCGGAAGCCGGCCCCGTGACCGCCACGAAAGAACGGAGGGGCTTCCGGGATGCTCACCTCGTTCAAAACCCGCACGGGAAAGCCGCAAAGCGCGCCGGCAAGCGATTGCCGGCGCGTTTTTCTGCGTGATCGGTGAGGGCGGACGGCGTTTCATCCTGAGAACAGGAATGCGACATCGCGCGGACACGTCCGCCGCCCCCGCCCCCGGCACACCTTGTCTAGCCAAAAAGCGCGCGCAGTTCCTCCTCCGCCTCCCTGCGGGTCTGCACGGTCTGCATGATTTCGTCCATGATGAGTTCCCGGCAGCGCAGTCGCAGCCGGCGCACGGCGGCGGCCACGGCGTTCTGACTTTGACCCAGCGTCTCCGCCACCCGCTGATAGGCACCCGCATCCGGGGCGCCGGCGATGAATTCGCCCAGCGCCTGCATCACGGCTCCGCGCCCCGCCGCCTGCTGTTCCTCCTCCAGCCGCTGAAAAGCCCGCGCCACCAGCGTCTGGCTCCAGCGGCGGTCGAACGCGGCGTCCGGGGAGTCATTCACGGCGGGTTCGAGCGCATAGCGCTGCTCGGGATCGAGTCCGTCCCATTCAATGAGGCGCCTGCCGCCGCCCCGTTTCGCGGCCGTGTCTGCGCGAACATGATCTGTTAGAAAATACTGGATGCTGCGGATCAGAAACGTGCGGAACCGGCCTTTTTCGGGATCCGCCCGGCCGAGGGACCCCTTGCGGAGCAAGCCCGCGAGGAAATCCTGCGTCAGGTCTTTCGCATCCTCCGGTCCATACCCGCGGCTGCGAATCCATGCATAAACCGGATACCAGTAGGTGCGGCAGAGTTCTTCCAGAGCCGCCGCCGCGTCCGGCGCCTCCGGGTTTCCGGCACTCAGCACCATGCTCCAGTGCGTCTCCGCGAATTTTCCGTCGCCGGGAGCCGGAGGTGGAACATTGGTGGATTGGTCTGCCATGGGACGGTGTTCCGGCAGGATAGCGTGTTCCGTTCAGAAACTGCCACTGTTCTTTTTCCCGGCCCGGGAAGAATGAAGAAAACAATAAATGCCCTGCCCTGGGCCGCTTGGATCGCGCATCATTCCATGAAAACCGCGCTCCTCTCTTCCGTCGCCGGCGCTGCTGCCGGGGCTCTCGTCATGTGGCTTATTCTGTCCAAAGCATCGCCGGATCCGGCCGGCGGCTCACTGGCGGCGGCCGGTTCCGTCAAACTCACCGGGAAGAATCAGAAACTGACGGAGCGGGTCCAGTCGCTGGAGAAACAACTGGCGAAGGCAAAGAGCGGTGACGCCGGAGATGTGGCGGCTGCGGCGGAAAGTGATGACAGCAAACCGAAGATGATCACCCGGACGTTCGACGACAAACACATGCAGGAAATGATGAAAGAGCGTGCGGAGCGGGACGCGAACCGCGAGGCTGACAAACTGGCGCTGCGCCTCAAACTGACGCCGGAACAGAAGGAATCACTGAAGAAGTTCCTCCTCGCGGAAAAGGAGAAGGATCAGGAAATGTTCCGCACCGCGATGAAGTCAGGAGGCAAGGTGGAGATGTCAAAGAAGGGCGGGGGCAAAGAAGCGTTCCTGAACTCCCTGCTGACACCGGAGCAGCAGGCGGAGTATGCGCGGTCACAGGAGGAACAGCGCACCGGCCGCGCCGAGGAATACGCCCAGCGGAAAGTGCGCAAGCTCAACAACGACCTCAGCCTCTCCGAAGAGCAAAAGGACAAACTCTTTCAGGCCTACGCGCAACAAAAGCTGACAGCCACGGACTCCGCGAAGCAGCCGGAAGGCGGCGATGTAATCGGAGCCGCGGTGGGCGGGGCCATTTCCTTTGCCTCGGTCACCGCGGACGGTGCCGGCGGCGCGGAGCCCATCGAGATCGAACTCGACGCCGGCGATTTCATCTCCCCCGGCAGCAGCGATCTCGACCGCGAAACGATGCAGGCAATCCTGACACCTGAGCAGTTGAGTGTCTATGATCAGCGCAAAGCCGAGGAGCAGGAGCGGATGAAGAACATGATCCACGTGGAAGGTTTGCCTGGTCCCGGCGCGTCCGTGAGGATGAAGGTGGAAGCCACCACCACCGCTCCGCCGCCGGTGAAGAATCCGTGAGGCCGCGATTTCTCCCGGAGCCGCAATCCCGGAAACGGACGTTTCTTGATGAAATGGCGCGGTTACTGCGTAACTGACGGCCATGAATACCCGCCGCCGATTCCTCCGCGACCTCGGACTTTCCGCTGCTGCCCTGCCGCTGCTCAGCGGGCTGACTTCGTTGCGTGCCGCCGAGGCCGCCGTCAGGCCAAAGCAGCGCCTCGTGCTTTTCCTCAGTCCCAACGGCACGCTGCCGGAGCTTTTCTGGCCGGATGCTGCGCAGGAAAATCTGACCCTGAAGCGCATCCTCGCGCCGCTGGAGCCCTTCAAAAAACAACTGCTCACGCTCAAGGGGCTCTCCAACAAAGTGGGCGGCGACGGCGACGGTCACATGCGCGGCATGAGTTGCCTGCTCACCGGAAAGGAACTTTTTCCCGGCAATATCCAGGGCGGCTCCGACAGCCCGGCCGGCTGGTGCAAGGGCATCTCCATTGACCAGGAACTGAAAAACGTGCTCCAGGCCAATCCGCAGACGAAGACCCGTTTCGGGTCGCTGGAACTCGGCGTCGCCGTGCCCAACCGCGCCGACCCGTGGACCCGCTGGACCTACGCCGGCCCCAATCAACCGGTGGCTCCCGTGGATGATCCCTATCAGTTCTTCGAAAAAATCTACGGCAGTATGCGTGACCGCGAAGACCTCTCCAGCGTTCTCGACGAACTTGGTGACGATTTGAAGAAGATCTCCGGTGCGGTCAGCGCGGAGGACAGGGCGCTGCTCGACCGTCACCTCACCTTTGTCCGCGAAATGGAACGAGAACTCGCGGAGCCCGCAGACCAGCCGCTCGCCGCTCCGCAGGTGAAACTGGAACCGGGTGTCTCCAACGAGAACGACAGCATTCCCAAACTCATGCGGATGCAGTTCGACCTGCTGGGCAATGCCTTCGCCAACGACATGGCCCGCATCGCCACCGTCCAGTTCACCAATTCCGTCGGTCAGGCAAAGATGCGCTGGCTCGGCATCGATGACGGGCACCACTCGCTCTCCCACGAGCCTGACAACAAAGCGGACGCCCAGGAAAAGCTGGCGAAGATCAATGTCTGGCTCGCCGAACAGCTTGCCGCGTTTGCGAAGAAACTGGCCGATACCCCGGAGCCCGGCGGAACCGGATCCATGCTCGACCACACCACCATTCTCTGGACCAACGAGCTGGGGAAAGGGAACTCGCACACCCACGACGACGTGCCCTTCATGCTGTGCGGCGGCGGCCTCGGGTTTAAGACCGGCCGCGCCCTGCAGTTCGATTCCGCGGCTCACAACCGCCTCTGGCTTTCCATCGCCCACGCCTTCGGCCACGACATCAAGACCTTCGGCAATCCCGACCTCTGTGGCGTCGGAGCCCTGGCGCTCTCCTGACCTCCGGATCGTCCGGCCCGTCCCATGGATTACCGCGGAACAGCCCTCGGGGCTGTTGCTGGATCGTGTGCAGGCACCTCTTGTCGAAAGAGAGTCCGCAGGCATCTCGCTTTTATCCGCATGAGCTGAGCAAAGTTCAGTCGAGGGACCTCTGCGGCATGGTGATGCCAGTGCGGGGCAACAGAAGCATCGCAGCCGAAAATATGCGCAATCAATCCGCGAGGATGCGGAGCAGCCTGCCGGAGAATGCGGTATAAAGCAGCATTACTGTTATGCCGCCCGTCCTAGTCATAGACATCACCGACACCTGCGGCTCCCGCCGGAGCTTTCAGGCGGAGCGGGCCAATTTGGACTGCGGGTCCGGCGAGCTGAATTTCCAGGCGGGAGGTGCCGCATTTGCCCGCAAATTCGACAACGGTGTGCTGACTGTTTTCCATCCCGCAGGGGACACCATCGTCTCGCTCCACAACTGCACCGCGTCCCTCTCTGCTGATGCTCTTCACATCCTCTGCGAGGACTTCCATGAAGAAGTCAGGGACGAGCGGCCTCCGGGCCTGAAATCTGTTCCGGCCGGGTGGCCGGAAACACACAAACCACACAACCCATAACAAAGAACACCACATCCTATGAAACTCAAAATGCGCCTCATGTTCATCCTCGGCAGCCTCGGCCTTATCACCGTCTTGCCGTCCTGTCAGTCCACCGGCAGCGCCGGCTCCACTGCAGGCACCGCAGCGGTTATGTGCGACAAATGCAAAACCGTCTGGGTCAGCACCCCAACGGCCATTGGATCTCCGGGAAGAATGCAGACTACGATCCTGCGTGACCGCAAGACGATGACCTGCCCGGATTGCCAGCTTGCCATCGACAACTTCTGGAAAACCGGATCGATGAAGCACACTTGTTCGCACTGCGGCGGCACGCTGACTCATTGCACCCAGCATTAATATCGGGTGCCTGATTCCCTCACGGTAGGGTTTCACCCCATGTCACGGCCTTCCCCGCCGATGTACGGGGAAAAAGTATAAGCGGGCGAGTTCCGTCAGCCCGAAACCCAAAAATCCAAACATCATGAAAACAAAACTGAAAACGACACTTATTCAACTTGGCTGCGCTCTGCTCGCCGCCTTCGGATTCTCCAGTTGCGCGAATACCAGTGGCGGCGCCGCTGGTGGAACGCATACCATGGGTAACAAACCCGGCTGGCAGATGGCCAACGAAGGCATGGCGGGCATGGCGGGCTCCGTCGGCACTCAAGCCGTCATGTGCGACAAGTGCAAGACGGTCTGGGTCAGCAAACCAACAACAATCGGATCTCCCGGACGGATGCAGACCACCATCCTGCGCAACAGCAAGACGATGACCTGCCCGGATTGCCAACTGGCCGCCGACAACTTCTGGAAGACCGGTTCGATGAAGCATAGCTGTTCCCACTGCGGCGGAACGCTGACTCATTGCACCCAGCATTAACCTTAAGCCCGCTGCAGGACGGCCCTCCCCTTTGTGGGGAGGGCCTCTGCTGCTCACGTCAGCCACCAGCTTACCAACGATGAATGCGCCCGCCGTGATCGCCTTTGTGGCTGCGGCCCTGAGCGCTGCCCCCTTTCGCAGCGACGCCGGGGAAATCACGCTGGCGTCAGTCCCGCGGCAAGTCGCGCGTGCTAATCCTGAACTCAATGCCGCACGCTTCATGATCGAGGAAGCCAAGGGCCGTCACTTGGGGGCCGGGCGGCGGATGAATCCGGAGATCGAGGTGACCGCCCGGCGCATGACCGGGGGACGTGAGGGTGGATTCAGCGCGGGCCTGATGCAAAAATTCCCCGTGACCGCCCGGTTGCGGATGGAGAAGGCTGTAACCGCCGCGCAGATTGCCGCGGCGGAGGCGGAGGTAGCGGACAAACAACGAATGCTCACCGCCGAGGCTGAGACCATGGCCGTGAAAATCCTCGCCATGAGGGCCGAAATTGGAATTGCGGAACGTCAGGCTTCTCTGGCGGAAAAACTGACGGAGATCGCCACCGCGCGGGCCGCGGCCAACGAGTCTGCGATTGATGCCGCGCAAATGCGCCTGGAAGCACGCACGCAGCGGAATTCAATCCGCCGGAGGCAGGCCGGCATCGCGGCGATGTCAGAATTGCTCAAGCCCATGCTGGGGCTGTCCGCGCGGGACGCACTGGATGTCACCGGATCACTGCCGCAGGCAAGAGCACCGGCTGCGGGGCAGCCCGGCGATGCGCGCCCTGACATACAGGCGGCGCTGCACAGGGTCAACGCCACAGGGCAGTCTGTTGACCTCGCTAAAGCGCGCAAGTGGGAGGACGTTTCTGCGGGGCTGATGGTGGATCAGTCCCGGACGATGGACGAGCCCATGGGCCTGCGGGATGAAACGATGATCGGCGTGCGGCTGTCCATTCCGCTGCCATTCTGGAACAAGAACGAGGGAGAAATCGCAGAGACGACCGCGATGCGGGCGCGTGCCGAGGCGGAAGTTGCGGCCCTCCGGTTGAAAGCACAGGGCGAGGCCTCCGCCGCACGAAAGGAAATGCAGCGCCTGCTTCCATTCCTTACCGAAAACGCGGACCAACTGCTCCCGATGGCCCAGCAGCAGATCGAGCGCGTGCGTGAGACCTACGGCAACAATAAGGCGTCATTGCAGGATCTGCTCCGCGCGCGCGACCAACTCCTCATGGTGGAAATGAACACTGTCGAGGGACTGCGCGATTTTCACCTCGCCCGAATACGCTGGAAGGCGGCTGTCGCCGGCGGACCATTCCAAAGTAAATAACCGATCGCCCGTGATTCTGCCATGAAGAGGACCCTGATCATTGTTGGAATCGCCACGGCTGCCGTCATCACTTTCGCGGTCGTCCGGTCCATGCGGAATGACGAAACTCCCATCGCCGGAAAGGGCTCAGTATGGACTTGTTCGATGCATCCCGGCGTGAGGCTTCCGCAGCCGGGAAAGTGCCCGATTTGCGAAATGCCGCTTATTCCCGCCGGCTCTGGAAGCAGCGTGCATGACGGCATGCTCCACCTGCAAGGGGCAGGAGCAGGACTGCTGGAGACGGCCGCCGTGGAGCACCGGGCGTTGCAGCACACGATGCGGGCGGTCGGAAAAATCGGCTATAACGAAAGCGGCCTAACTTCGATCACCAGCCGCGTCGAGGGCTACGTGGAGAAACTTTTTGTGAATTTCACCGGCGTGGAGGTGAAGAAGGGCGATCACTTTGCCGAAATCTACAGTCCGGACCTTGCCGTTGCGCAGCGGGAACTTCAGTTGGGAAAAGACGATACCGCGGACCGCACGCTGCTGGACGCCACAAGGAAGAAGCTGGAGCGCTGGGGCCTGCTCCCGGAGCAGATAGACGAATTCCTGCGCAGTGGAAAAGTGACGGACCGTGTCACCCTCCTCGCGCCGCGGGGCGGCACCGTGACGGAAAAAATGGTCGTGCAGAACAGCATGGTGAAAGCCGGCGATACGCTCTACCGGCTGGCGAATCTGGATTCCGTCTGGCTTTATCTGGACATCTACGAATACGAACTCGGCATGGTTCGTTACGGACAGGAGGTTGCCGCCACTACGGAATCGTATCCCGGCGAAACCTTCACGGGCCGCGTGTGGTTCATCAGCCCCGTTCTCAGTGAGGAAACCCGCACGGTGAAAGTGACGGTGGCCCTGGAAAACAAGAACCGGAAGCTGAAGCCCGGAATGTTTGTCAGCGCCGGCATCGAGGTGCCGCTGCTTGCGGACGGCAGTGCCGCACCAAGTGGTGTGGAGGGAAAATGGACGTGCCCCATGCACCCGCAGGTGCTGGAGGGGGCAGCCGGTGCCTGTCCTGATTGCAAAATGGCGCTGGTGCAAATACCGGGTGCGGCAGCGCCTGTGGACGAGCCGATGGTGTTGGCCATTCCGACCTCCGCCGTGCTCGACTCCGGCACGCGCAAGCTGGTGCATGTGATGAAAGCCGAAGGCATGTATGAGGCGAAAGAAGTAAAGCTCGGCCTGCGGGCCGGTTCGTTCTATCCGGTATTGGACGGATTGAAGGAAGGCGACCACGTCGTTGTGCGCGGCAATTTTCTGCTGGACTCCCAATTCCAAATCGCCGGCCTGCCGAGTCTTTTCTACCCTGATGGGCAGGCGCCTTCTGCGGATCACAGTGGTCATGGCGGAAAGGCGGCTCAAAAGCCTGACACTCCGCCAGCACCCCCAAAGCCGGCTGAACACAAACACTGAGCCATGATCGCCGCCGTCATTCGCGGGTGTCTGCGCAATCCTTTCCTCGTCGTCATCGCGGTGATGGCGCTCGTCTTCGGAGGCATTTATGCGATCCGGGAGACGCCCGTGGATGCCATTCCGGACATCGGCGAGAAGCAGGTGATCGTTTATGCGGACTGGGACGGCCGTTCGCCGCAGGATGTGGACAATCAGATCACCTATCCGCTTACCACGGCACTGACCGGAACGCCCGGCGTGAAGGCGATTCGGAGTATGTCGGGCTTCGGGTTCAGCATGGTCTTCGTAATCTTCAAAGATGACATCGACTACTACTGGGCGCGGTCGCGCGTCATTGAGCGGATGAACGTGGCCCAGCAGCGACTGCCCCGCGGCGTCGTGCCGGTCATCGGCCCGGATGCCACGGCTCTCGGACAGGTGTTCTGGTGGACGGTGGAGGGCGAAGGGTTCGACCTCGCCGAGCTGCGCAGCGTGCAGGACTGGTACCTGCGCTATCAGCTCAATTCCGTCGAAGGCGTGAGCGAAGTCGCCAGCATCGGCGGTTTTGTAAAGCAATATCAGATCGACATCCATCCTGACAAGCTGCGCGCCCACCGCGTTACGCTGATGGAAGTCTATGAAGCGGTGCGCAAAGCCAACATCGACGTCGGCGCGAAGGTACTGGAAAAAAACGGCGTGGAATTTTTCATTCGCGGCGTCGGTTTTATCAAGTCGGTCGAAGATATTGAAAAGGTCGTCATCCGCCAGGAAGGCGGTACGCCGATTCAGGTGAAGAACGTGGCCACCGTCGTGCTAGGGCCCGAATTCCGTCGCGGCTCGCTGGACAAAGGCGGTCGCGAGGCGGTGGGCGGCGTGGCGCTCATGCGCTATGGGGAAAATCCGCAGCATGTCGTCGAACGGTTGAAGGCCAAGATCGAGCAGCTCGCCCCCGGCCTGCCAAAGAAGACGCTGGCGAACGGCAGCGTTTCCCAGGTTCGCATCGTTCCGTTCTATGACCGCACGGACATCGTGAAGGAGACCGTCGCCACGCTCAAGGAAGCCCTGACAGAGGAGGCGCTCATGGCGGCGGCTGTCATCATGCTGTTCATGCTGCATCTGCGGAGCACTGTGTCGGTGGTGATGACGCTGCCGCTCTCCGTCTTTGGCTGCTTCATGCTTATGTATGCCTTCGGCGTGGACTCGAACATCATGTCGTTGGCGGGGCTCGCCATCGCCATCGGCGACGTGGGTGACATGGGTATCATCATGACGGAAAACATTTACCGTCACGTCGCCACCGGCGACAAAACGAAGAGCCATTTCCAGAAGATTTACGAAGGCGCCGCGGAGGTCGGCGGTGCCATCGTCACCGCCGTCTCCAACACGCTCGTCTCTTTCATCCCGGTCTTTTTCCTGGCTGATCAGGAGGGGAAGCTGTTCAAGCCGCTCGCCTTCACCAAGACCTTCGCCATCGGCTCCAGCGCGGTGCTCGCGCTGACCGTGGTGCCACTGATCTGCTACTTTCTGTTCAAGCCGGTGAAATGGTCGCGCCGGACGATCTGGATCCTGGCGGGCGCGTTCGGATTGGTGAGTATGATTGCCGCGCACTTCGTGCTCAGTTGGGCGGTGGAAGGCTCCGCCTACAGCGGCTGGCCGATGAGCATCGTCGTTGGGGTCATCGTGGGCCTGGCGTTTGTCAGGATGACGCGGGAACGTTTTCTGCCGCTGGAAAAGAATCCCGTCTCCCGCCGCATCGCGCGAGTCTATGAACCGGCACTGCGCTGGGTTCTCTCGCACAAGAAGACCTTTTTCCTCGCACCGCTGGCCATCCTCGCGGCCGGGCTATGGATCTGGCGTGGCATCGGACGCGAGTTCATGCCGCCGCTCGACGAAGGATCGTTCCTCTACATGCCGTCGCTGCTGCCCCAGACCGGACTTGGGCCGGCAATTGAGGTCAATGCGAAGCAGGACCTCGCCATCGCGAGCGTCCCGGAGGTGGAGTCGGTCGTCGGGAAAATCGGCCGCGCGGAGAGTGCCCTCGATCCCGCGCCGATCAGCATGATGGAAAGCATCATCATTTTGAAGCCGGAGGACCAGTGGCGCACGGTGCCGGTGGAACGCTGGTTTTCCGGCTGGCCGGCTGCGCTGAAGGCTCCTCTGGCATGGCTGGCACCAGAGGAGCGACGCTTCACCAAACAGGAAATCCTCACCGAACTGCAGCAAAAGACGGCGCTCCCCGGCGTCCTGCCAACATGGCTGCAGCCGATCCAGACGCGCATCACCATGCTCCAGACGGGTTTCCGCGCCATGATGGGCGTGAAAATTTTCGGCGGCGACCTCAAGGAGATCGGCTATGTCCGCCAGGAAGTCCGGGCGGGGCGGATGCTCGGGCCC
>JANNVM010000107.1:0-1549 GCA_031414455.1 Verrucomicrobiota bacterium | reverse complement strand
GTGGTGCGCGAGGAGGTTGCGGCGGAAGGTGATGGTGAGGTGCTGCGCGGGGCCGGCGTAGTCGGCGAAGACACCGGTGACCGTGCTAACGGCGTCGCCAGGAATGAGGTCGCTGCTGCCGAGGGCGAATTCCACGAGCGCGGTGAAGCCGTCGAGATCAATGTCGGCGGCGGGGTCGCCGGCGAAGCCGTAGGGATCGTCCGCGCCGGGTGCGCCGTTGACGGTGCGGCCGGCGACCCAGCTTTGCGGCAGCGCGTGATTGGGCACGGGCGTGGCGGGATGTTTCAAGACGAGCGAATAGCCGAGACCGTCGGCGACGGGCGGCCAGGGGAGGTTTTCGTCGTAGAGGAAACTGTGGATCGGCGCAGCGGCGGCGTTCAGCAGCGTGAGGAGTTCGCCGTCGTTGCTGAGGCGTCCGGTGTATTCGGCGGTGCCGTCGGTGTTGACTGCGTAAGTGACCCCGGGGAGATGTCCGGCGTAGCGTTGCTCGAAGGCGGCACGATTCTTCACAATGAGGACGCGTCCGCCGGGCGGAATGAGGCTGTTCGCCGCGAAATCGAACGTGATGCCGGCGGTGAACTTCACGCCGGTCAGGTCCACGGAGGAAGCAGTGAGCACATTCTTCAGTTCAATGTATTCGTAATCGTCGCGGTCCGTCGAGATGGCTCCGAGGGGTGGTTCGGCGGGGTGATAGTTGATTTCAGAGACCACCAGATTCGACGCATCCGCCGGCACGGTGGCGATGGTAAAGAAGGCGGAGTTCAGCGCGCTCCATGCGCTGGTGGTGCTGTCGTAGGAGCGCGACAAGAGCCAGCCGTGGGCGGGCAGCGTAATGGGCGGCGTGGTGCGCGCGCCGCTGCCGCCGGGGGGATTCGCCGTCAGGGTGAGATCGAAGCTGATATCGCTGCTGGCGCCGCTGTCCTGCTTCAGTTCGGCGGAGAAAGTGTTCGCGCCGGCGACGAAGGCGGACGGCAGCAGCGTCACCGTGCCTGCGGCATTTTCGCCGCCGGTGCCGGTGGCATACACATTCCATGCCTGGTCCACGTTGATGAAGTGCCGCGCGACCGGTGCACCGTTGAGGTAAATGACGATGGCGTCGTCGTAGGTGTAGTTGAGCGTGAAGTCGGCAAACGTCGCCGGATTCGGAATGTTCACCACATGGCGGAAGTAAGTCGTCGCGTTCTTCTGCACGCCCGCCGTCACTGGATCCGCGTCCACGAACGGAGTCACCGTCGCCTCGTCGCCATCGCCATAGCCGAGCTGCGACGGGCCGGAGAGCCACGCGGCGTCATTGAATCCGACGGCGCGCCATGCGGTTCCCTGGTCGGCTCCATCGCCGAGGTATTTCCAGACAGCGCCGGTGGTAATGTATTGCGTCGTCACCGGCCCGCCGCCACCGCCACCGAGCTCAATGAGCGTGGCGGACGGATGGATCGCACCGCCGACCAGCCGCGGGTCGAGTGAATGCCCGTAGTCCGTGAGATCCGCATCGCCGCTGCCATACTGATAGTAGATCTTTGAAACCGTGCCCGGCACGGTCATGGTGATG
>JANNVM010000106.1:0-2448 GCA_031414455.1 Verrucomicrobiota bacterium | reverse complement strand
GGATTATCTCTGCGGGCTGGACTGGCGGGGGCTGGCGCAGGTGAAGTCCGTGCGCGCGGCGGAGTCGCATCGCTCGCCGCGGCAGTGGTTCAACAAACTCGCGGCGTTGCTGTGGATGCCATTTGAGGAAACGCTCTACCTTGATTGCGACATCCTGCTGTTCAGCGATCCGGCTCCGTGGTTTGACTGGCTGGGCACTGATGACTTCACTTACTTTACGGCAGCGTGGCGTGCGGACGAACGGCCTGACACCCTCTCGTTGAATCTTGTGAATCCGCACCGGATGCGGGAGCAGTTCGCGGTGGAATCCGTGTCGGTCATAGACAGCGGCGGGCATTTCTACGTGCGGCGGACCGAGCGGGCCAAAGAGCTAATCGGAAGGGTCGTGGAAATTCTGGAAGAGGCCATGGAGGTTGGCCCGCGTTCGCTTTACCGGCGCATGGCCGGGCCGGGAAATGTCGCTGCATCCGATGAACTGGCAGCCAGTATTATGATGGTGGAACAGAACGTGTGCCTGCCTCCGCCCGCTCCCCTGGCGGAAAAACGGATGGGGATTTTTATGCCGCCATTTCAGCGCGAGGAGGAGTTTAACTTTGCCGCAGGCTATGCGGAATACTTCGACGAGTGGAGCGGCAAGAGGCTGCGTCCAGGTGCCCTGCATTTTTGCGCGCACGGCAAGAAACACCCCGCCTACCAGGAGTGGATTGCCTCGTGCTGTGATCCTCGGCGGGCAGAGCGCATAATCTCCGCTACGGTCTCCGCATGAAGCGCTCTTTCCTTTTCGATCTTGGGTTTCACCACGGCGAGGGGCTGCGGTATCTGTGGGAACTGTATCAGGTGGATGAAACATGGACTGTGTTCGCTTTTGAGCCGAACACAGCGTGCCGGCGGCAGTTGTTGCGAGCGAATGCGCTGATGATGCCACGGGTGACAGCCATGCCGTTCGCGGTGCATACCGCGGCGGGTCTTGCGGTATTCCAGCGGGAAGCAGGCAGCCGGGGCGGCAGTGAAGACGGGCAGGGCTCACATCTCACCGGACTGGGCTTCCATTTGGAGACTCACGGTGCGCAAACTGAGGCGGTGTGGAAAGTGGACTTTCCGCTCTTCCTCCGCTCACTGATCGCACCGGGCCGGGAGCATTCATACGTGGTAGTGAAGATGGACATCGAAGGCGCGGAGTATGACATTCTCCGGGCCATGCTGACGGATGGCAGTATTGATCTGGTAGATGTGCTGCATGTTGAATTCCATGACCGCCTGATGCCGGCGGAGTCGGAGGAAACCACGGAACAACTCCGCTCCGAATTGCGGAAGCGGGTGGAATTGGTGGAGCACTTGTAAGCGTAGAAGAGTTTGCGCCCTGTGTTCACGGGGCTGGATCGTCCGTAGAAAGGCCGTCCCGGCCTTTGTTTCATCAGGCCGGGACGGCCTGGTTTCCATGTTAAGGCGTAAGCCCTGGCCCTCCGGCACAAACTGAAAAATACGCATGGCGCTCCCGTCTTTCCAGTCCCAAGCTGAGAATCCATGCAAAAGCGTCTCTTTTCAGAACTCGGACTTTCAGAGCCGATCCTTAAGGCGGTGGAGAAGCTCGGATTCGAGCAAACTTCCCCCATTCAATCAGCAGCCATTCCCGTCCTGATGTCGGGGAAGGATGTCGTTGGCCAGTCGGCCACCGGCAGCGGCAAGACCGCGGCCTTCGCCATTCCCGCCATCGAGCGTGTCCTCGACACCGACCGCAAAGTCCAGATCCTCGTCCTCACTCCGACGCGCGAACTTGCCACCCAGGTCGCTGAAGAGTTCGCCCGGCTCGCCCTTTTCCGGCCCAAAGTCCACGCCGTGCCCATCTATGGCGGCGCGAGCTATGACCGCCAGTTCTCGGAACTGCGTAAAGGACCGCAGATCGTCATCGGCACTCCCGGACGTGTCATTGACCACCTCCAGCGCAACACGCTCGACTTGTCCGAGGTAAAACTCGCCGTCCTCGACGAATGCGACCGCATGCTCGACATGGGCTTTCGTGAAGACATGGAGCGCATCCTCGCTTCCACGCCGAAGGAACGTCAGACGGTCTTCTTCTCCGCGACCCTGCCGCCGCCGATCAAACGCCTCATCGAGCAGTTCAGCCGCTCGCCGGAGCATATCAAAATCGAAAGCCAGGCGATGACCGTGCCCACGGTGGAGCAGGTTTACTTTGATGTGCCGCCGCGCGCCAAGCTCGATGCCCTCACGCGGCTCATTGATGTCCACGATGCCCGGCTTTCCATTGTCTTCGCCAACACGCAGCGCACTGTGGATGAATTGGCCGATGCGCTCATCGCGCGCGGTTATGCCGCCGACCGCCTGCATGGGGGCATCAGCCAGATGCTGCGCACGCGCACGATGGCCAAGTTCAAGAAGAGTGAATTCGACATCCTCGTCGCCACCGATGTCGCCGGCCGCGGCATTGAC
>JANNVM010000105.1:0-10676 GCA_031414455.1 Verrucomicrobiota bacterium | reverse complement strand
TTTGTTGCGTTTGGCCGCCCCCCCCCATGTCGTGCCGTTATGTTGCTTGGGGTTCCCTCCCCCCCCCCCCCCCCTTTTACCCCCCCGGGGGGTTCCCCCCCCCCCCCGCCACGGGGAGCAGCCGCGGATCGCAGCAGGTCTGACGCAGACGCAGCAGCGCCGTCAGCAAATGCATGCGCGCCTGATTCTGATTCTTCGAACTTTCGGCATCCATGACTTTGGCTGCGCCCTCGCGCATCAGGGCGGCGTAGAGGTCGCGCTGCACGGAGTTCAGTTCGCAGAAGTGAATGGATTCAATTTTCGACGGCAGGTCTTTGGCGACATCGGTTTTGAGGCGCCGCAGGATGTAAGGAGCCATCCTGCGGCGCAGGCGGGCTATGAGCGGGGCATTGCCGCCAGCCGCGAGCGGCGTCTCATAGCGCTCGGCGAATTCCTTGCGCGGCCCCAGATAGCCGGGCACCGCAAACTCCATGAGTGACCACAGATCGCGCACGCCGTTTTCGATGGGGGTTCCTGTCAGGGCGAAACGTGCGGCAGCAGAGAGTTCGCGTGCGGCTTTCGCGGCGAGGGTGTCGGGATTCCGGATAAAACCGGCCTCATCGAGGATCACCGCGCCCCACGGGATGCCGCGGTGCTGATCAATGTCGCGGGCAAGCAACTGGTAGCTGGTGATGACAAGATGCGCCCCGCTGACGGCGGCGAACTGGTTCTTCCGCCGCGCACCCTCCAGCGTCAGGCATTTGAGGTCCGGCACGAAGCGGGCGGCCTCTGCGCGCCAGTTGCCGAGCAGGGACTTCGGACAAACAACGAGCGCCGGCTTGTCAGGCCACTGGCGGCGCAGCGCGGCGATGAGCGCGAGACTTTGCAGCGTTTTGCCGAGACCCATTTCGTCCGCGAGGATGCCGCCGAGCCCGCGCGCGGACTGATCAAGCAGCCACTGCACACCGGTCTTTTGGTAGTCGCGCAGAATCGTGAGCAGCGATTCCGGCACGCTGCTGTCGAGCGGCCATTGGGTTGCTTTTGCTTCCAGTCCCAGCGGCGAGCCGAACGTCTGTTCGAGATAGCCTAACTGCGCATGCTTTACACGGAAGGAGCCGGTGTTCTGATCCGGCTGCACATCGCGGAGGACTTCATTGAGGTCCATGGCGTCCGCCATGTTCACCACCGCGATGCGACCGTTCGCCATCTTGCGGTGCCCCGTGCCCGCAAGCATTCGCGCGATGTCCGCGCGGTCGAGCACACTTCCGCGGGACGAGGCGAACGCGAGATCAAATGCCAGCCAGTCGCTCCCGCTCCCCACCGGTTTCCACTGCGGCTTGACCCGCTCGACATTGGCCGTGGCTGCGGCAAAACGCGCGCCCAGAGTGACGTGCCAGTCCGCTTTGAGGCGATCCAGTTCACCGGCGAAGAACTGAAGCACGAGGTTTTCGCGCGTCAGCAACCATTCACCCGGCGCGGTGCCCGCGTCAAATCCGCAGCCTTCCAGGCGGCGCACGGCGGCATTCTCCGCCGGGAGATTTCGGGTGCGAAAAACATGCGGCGTCTCCGCAGACTCCAGGGGAAATCCTGACACTCCATTTGCCAGCGGCGGGAACGGCACGGGACCACCCTCGTAGCGGCAGCGCAGCTTTGCCGTGAGTTTCTCGAGGCTGCCCTCGAGCGTGAGTTCGAGCCGGGGTTTGTCAGGCACGAGCTGAAACGCGAGCACGTCCGGCGTCGAGGCCACAGTGTCCGGATCGAAACAATCCTGGAGGGCCTCAAGGTTTTCCGCGAGCCAGCGGCGGGGTTTTTCCAGCGGCCGCTGCGGCGGGAGGGTGCGCAGCAATTCAAAGAACGGCTCCGGCAGGCGCAGCGGCTCCATGGTGGCGGTGCCCGCATTCCACAGCCAGCCGGTTTCCTTTGCCGTGGCCGGCAGCGCCGCTTTTGAATCTCCGTGCGGTAGGCGCAGCGAAAGCTGGAGAAGACGATTCGCGCCGGCAGTAATGACCAGCGGCAGCCGGACCGGCTCCGCCGCCATCGTGACCGGAATTTTCCGCGCCCCGTCCCGGATGAACAGCCGGGGATGTCCCGCGAGTGCCGTGAGCAGGCCGGTGGTTTGCGGCGCACCCGTCAGCATCAGGTGCGGCGGCACCGACTGTTGCTGGAGGCTGCCCAGCCACGCGAGCACCGGCGCATCCGCCGGCTGCGCGGCGGCATCCGGTGCGCCGGATTCCACGGCCACATTGAGGCGTTGGCGCTGCAGTCCTTCGAAGAAGTTTTCTGTCAGGACAAACTCCAGCGGCCCGGTCGCCCGGGCAGGAACGACCACCGGTTTTGCCGCGGCCGGCGACAGCGCAGCGGTGACGGCAGTCGCCGGTGGTTTCTCATGCCGGTGAACCCATGCCGTCCCCGCGGCAAGGCTGTGCGCGCAGAGAGAACCGGAGCGCTTTGCCTGGAAGCAGGTACAGAGGTTATCCATGTCGCTGCGGCTCCGCAGGTTCAGGCCACAGGTGAAATCCTTCCCCTGATCCCGCACCGTGCCGGTTAGCCGCTTGCCATCAAACGCCGCCCCGGAAACGGCCCCCGACTGCCACATGGCCCGGGCCCGTTTCATCTCCTGCCAGCCGCCCATTTCCATGAGCCATGCGTCGGTGATTTCCATCCTGCCGGTAACGCGCCAGTAAGCACCAGCGCAAGCGCAGGGGAAGGCGGGAAGCAATCAGGCGCATTGCCAGACAGAATCCGCTCAAGTTAATCGGGAGCAACCCTGTAGCGCGGCCATTCCGTTAGGCTGACCGTGTTCGTTCCGGTGTGCCGCGACCAGCACGGGCAGGCTGCCGCCATGCCCGCGCCACTTTTCCTGACACCTCTGAATAAATCAGCGCATCCCAAACCAGCCGGCACGAACCGCCACTGGATCTGCTGAATCGCCGGGTTCCGCCCGCCGCCATTCGCGGCGGAACGGCAGCAGCAGCAGCGCATAGAATGCGAAGGCCACCACATTCAGCGTCACCAGATACCAGGGCTCCGGCCCCATGTAGTCCATCATCGTATGGACCTCCGGCTTGCCATTGAGGAAGCCATAGTTCCTGCCGATCACCGCATTGAGCAGCATCACGGTCGCCATGTAGCCCCAGCTCAGAAATACGGCACGGAGGAACGCCCCGGGCTGCGGCCTGAGTCCCATTCCCCACACAACACCTGCGGCGGCTACGGGAACTCCGCCGTGCTGGAGAAAGAATGCGTAGTATTCAGGAGTGCCCCAATCCCAATACAGCGTTGGTGTCAGGAGGCCCTGCACGGTCCCTCCCATTCCCCAGAGGTATCCAATTTCGGCGAGCCGCTGCCGGCGCGTGATCAGGGCCGCTGCGAGAACCAGTGAAACGATATCGCAGAGATAGAGCGGCATCGAGTTATCAATGATGAGCTTCCAGGCAAACTCAGCGCCATCACCGTGATAACGGATCCATGTGAGCACGGGATCAGAAGCGACCGCCAGCACAAGTGTCACGGCCAGCCCCCAACGGACCCGCCGTTTGACAGGCTCGCCGAAAGATCGGGAACGCTGAAGGAGAATGAACGCGGCGGCAGCGCCGGCAGTGACAGCCAAAGCCAGCCAGTGAGAGAGCCCAAACGGAACGAATTCGCGATTGTCCATAGTGGCGGGTCTATCAATCCTCTACTGCCGGCACGGGAATTGATTTTCAGGGCCGCTCCATTGACTGAGTCAATAGTGCCGGGAAATTCACGCTCACTGCAACTGCACCAGTCCCCGGAAGAACAGGCGGCCGGCGGCGGCCATGCTGGCCGGTGCTTTCCAGACGGCGGTGATGGTGCCGTTGGGGTTGGGCGTGCTGGATACCAGCGTGATGCCGGCGCTGGACCAGCCGGTGAGTTCCGTGCTGATCTGGGGCGTGAGCACCGTGTCGTCGGCGTTGCGGTAAGTGAGGGTGAACGTGAGGAAACCGCCATCGGTGCCGGCGAGCGGGGGGTTCTGGTCCGGGGTGCCGGGACGGGTGCCTAACTGGTATTCAACAATGGCGTCCAGTCCGTCATTGTCACCGTCGTCGGTGTTGTTGACGATGCCGTTGAGCACCTTCCATGCGTTGAAGCTGCTGGTGCCGGGAGAACCGCCGGTGCTGGTGCTGCCGAGCCAGGAAGCGGGCAGGGCGTGATCGGGATTCGAGGAGGGATTCTTGAGCGCCAGTGACATGCCGGCACCGTCAGTGACTTCGGGCCACGGGGCGTTGTCGTCGAAGATGAAATCACGGATTACCGCACCGCTGCCGGCATTGAGGACGACCTGTTCGCCCTGGTTGTTGAGGCTGCCGGTATAAACTCCGAGGACGCGGGGCGCGGGGCTGAAACTGCCGTAACGGACATTGAAAGCGTCGGGGTTCCTGATAAAGACAGCGCGCCCGCCGGGCAGGAGCACTTCGTTACCGAGAAGTGTGGTGGTGATACCCGCGGTGAAGCGGATGCCGGTGAGATCCACACTGGCCGACGGGCTGATATTCATGACTTCGATGAACTCGTAATCGTCTTTGTCAGGCGAGACGGCGAGTTCTCCAGGAAGCGTGGGGTTCTCCGGGTTGTAATGGAGTTCGCTGATGACGAGGTTGCCGGTGCTGGCGGCTTCGGTGGCGACACTGAAGAAGGCCCCGTTAAGAGCGCTCCACGTACCGTTGAGGAAGACACGGGCGTTCACGGTGGCCGGGGTGTTCAGCGTAATGGCCCCGGTGTAGAGCTGGGCGGTGCCGGTCAGGCTGGCATTGGCGAGAGTGGCGTTGTCCGTCGCGACGAGTTCGGACTGGAGGAGAAAGTCGTTATCTCCGGCACTGGTGTTGAGGCCGTGGATGGCGAGCACGTTGTTGCCGGCGACGAGGTTGTCCTTGAAGGCGGTAATGTTGATCTTCTCCTGGAGGATGGCGGCGGCATCCGGACGCACGGCGGTCGCCGCGGAAGCACCGGTGGGTGCGATCGCGGTGGTGGCCGGGGCGTTGCGCTCGGCGACTTTTACGCCGTTGAGATAGGCGATAAATCCGTCGTCGTGGCGGATGTTGAGCTGGAGGTAGCCGGTGCCGGTGACCTGCTGCGCGGAGAGGGTGAAATCCCTGCGGGTGAGCAGCGTGGTGGAGACGCCCTGCATGGATGCCTGGACGTTGGTGCTGATGTAAGGCGCGAAGGCGACGGTGGGTTCGGTGTCATAGCCGATGCCGCCATTCGCCGTGCCCCATGTGGCGGGAACCGCGTAGGCAGGAGCCTTCCAGTCGGCAGTGAGAACCGAAGCGCCGGGATTGTAGAGGGCAAGAACTTCAATGGGCGAGAGGCCGCGGTTGTAGATGGCGACGTCGTCAATGCTGCCGGCGAAGGCGCGCTCGGTGGGCGAGCCGCCGCGGCTGCCGATGTTCCATGCGTTGTTCGCGGTGGCGGTGCCATTGATGACCACGGCTCCCGTGGCGTCCACGGTGCTGGCGACCTGGACGCCGTTCTTGTAGAGGCGCCAGGCAGTGCCGTCATAGACACTGCAAACGTGCTGCCAGGTGTTGATGGTGGCACCGCCGGAGAAGCTGGCAAGGTGGTCGGCACCGTTCCATGAGCCGCCGGAGAGAAGCGGACCCGCATTCAGGCGCAGCGTGTTCTCGCCGTTCACAGGATTGGGCGCGACTCCCGTCTGGTTGTGGCCTTTGTTGAGGATGTTTCGCAGGGTGGTGACGTTGGTGGGGTTGATCCACGCGGAGAGGGTGATCTGGCCTGTGATCTGGAGGCTGGCGGGGTCGCCGAGGTTCACGGCCTGGTTGGTGCCGTTGAGAACAATGGCGGAGTTCGGATTGCCACCGCGGTCATTGCCGTAGGTGGGCGCATTGTTGGGCGTGCCGTTGTTGCCGCCGACGGCGTCGTTGGCATTGCCGTTGAGCAGGTATTGACTGACGGGGCCGGGCGAAGGCGGGGTGACGGGCGTGCTGGAGAAGCCATTGTCGCCGCCGCTGGCTGCGGTGGTGACATAATAGCGCGTGGGCGCGGTGGCGGACACGTAGGTGAGCGGCGTGGGGATGGTGCCGATGGCGCGCGGGTCGGAGCCGTCGAGCGTGTAATAGATTTGTCCGCCGGCCGGTGTCGTCATTGTCAGGGAATAGCCGCCAGGCACGCTGCCGCCGTGCTGGGAGAAGTTCGCAGCGTCCAGTGCCGGATAGAGCCCGTCCACTTTGAGCTGACGGAAGATATTCTGGAGGTTCCCCTGGTCGGCCATGTTGGTGCGCATGGCAAGGAAGTCCGCCGGAATGTTATCAATGAGTCCCGCACCGTTCACGGACTCGCCGGGAATACCGCAGAGGTTTTTCCATGTGGTGACGACCGAAGCGGCGGTGGAGTAGCGGCCGGCGTAGGGCACGATGGCCCTTGTGATGGTGCCCGCGCGGGCATTCCAGCGGGCGGTGGTGGACGCCGGAGTGAGCGCGCCGCCGTTGAACATGTGCCGGCGAATGTGGTCGGCGTAGCGCAGGCGATACTCCGGCGAGGACATCAGTTCCTCATGCATCCACTGGGGATTGGAGAAGGTGAAGTTCGTCTGGTTGCTGCCACCCCATGGGCCCGTCTGATCGGTAGCGGCAATGCCGATGCTGCCGGCCCAACTGGAGGCGCGCAGCGTGTGCTCGGCGTCGTGATTGAAGAAGCTGAAGCCGCGCTCGCCCATGCGGTCTCTCATGCCGTGCCAGTTGTTCGGCTGATTGAACGGGCCGAGAAAGCCGGAGAGGCAGGCATCGCCGTCGCCGGAATAGAAAAGCGCGAGGGTGTAGTCAATGAGGTTGTCCACATCCAGGAGGACTGGATAGGCCGGGTTGCGGGTGCCGTCGGGATTGCGACCGATGATGCGGAAGTAGTTGTCATTCGTGGGATTGGCCTTCAGAACCTTGCAGCGGTCCCAGAGATCCTTCCATGCGGCTTTGCTGCCATCGGGATTGGTAAGGAGGTAGCCGTCCGTGGCTTCTGTGGAGAAGCCGACACCGGAGTAGCGGTCCTTGTTCTTGACCACGTCATAGTCGTCCTTGTCGCCGCCGAGGTAGGTCTGGCCGTAGGAATTTTCCGGGCGCTCGTGGATTTCAAAGATGCCCCAGTAGAGGCCGTTGAGGTAGAGGTGGACAAACCGGCTGCGCGTCCACTGTTGGCCCATGGCACCCATGAGTTCGCGGCAGAAGGGATCGCGCACGAGGGTTTCCTGCGCGTTATTGGCCGACGAGGACCACGCGTAGTTTTGGCTGCCGCGGAGGTCGAAAGTTTCAAACTCGCCCGCGCCGTCCGGACCGTAGAGGCGGTAGTTGAGTTTGCCGATGCCGTATTCCTTGCGGAAAAAGACCCGGAAGCTGTGCTTTACGAAGTCGTCATTGCGGCTGTATCCCCCGCGGAGGCGGAGACCAATGTTCTCGCCGAACTCCCCGTGGCCGGCTTCTGGTGTCCCGCCGGGCTTGGTGATGTCGAGGAACTCCACGCTGCCGGGGCGTTCCCAGACTTCGCCGTGACCGTTGGTGCCATTGCAGTAAATGCCAGTCGCGGGATCGCTCAGATTGTTCTGCTGGGTGACGACGGAGATGGAGGGAATCTGAGTCAGGGCATCGCGGATTTGCGTGGCGGTGAATCCGGCGGTGACGGCGGCGGTGAATCCGAAATTGTAAGCCTGGTTGCCATTGGTCGCGGCACTGGTGGGCCAGCCTGACGGAATGGTGCCGCCGACCGCGCCCGCCTGCGCGAGAGTTCCCTTGGTCTGGCTGAGCACATTGGCGAGGAAAATATAAGTGTGGGTGTCCACGTTCGTGCTCTTCCAGTTCGGTTTGAACGCGCGGGCGCGGATGACGCGGGTGCCGGAGTAGGAACCGCCGGGATTCGCGATGGTGATGGGTGCGGTGTAGAGCGCGCCGTTGGTCGTGGTGGGCTCGCTGTTGTTTGTGGTATAGTAAATGGCCGCGCCGGGCGTGGTGGAAGTGATCGCGAGTTCGAACGGCGCATCATAGAAGCCGCGGCGGTGGCTGAAGACGGTGTCCCTCACTTCATCAAAATACCACGGTGTGTTGTTCAGCGTGCCCGGCGTGGCACCGGTGAGGAAGACATTCTGCGTGCCGCTTAGTGAGGTGCTGAACAGTTCCGCGGAGAGGAGGAAGTTGTCATCGCCCGCGGCCGAGTTCAGGCCGTGAATCGCAAGCACGTTGCCGCTGCCGGTGGTGAGCAGGGAAAGGTACGCCGAGAGGTTGATCGTCTCCGAGGCAAGACCCTGGGCGAGCGGGCGATCCGTCGTGGCCGTGCTGTTTTGGTCAGGCGCGGCGGGCGAGTTGCGGCGGGCGATCTCTGTGCCGTTCAGATACGCGACGAACCCGTCGTCATAGCGCAGCCGGACCGAAAGCCCGGTGAGCGTGGCGGGATCGGTCACGCTGAACGGCAGGCGCCAGTAAGCCGTGGGGCTGTTGTCCTTCATCGCCGCCTGGATGTCCGTGCGAATGTAAGGGCGGTAGCCGTTGAGTTCCGTGCCCAGCACCTGGACTTCCCCCATGGAAATCACCGAAGCATCGTCCGCCGTGGCGCCGCCCGTGGCGTCGCGGGTGCGGCTGATCTTCACAAACTGCCCGAGCACCGGATTGCCGCCATTGGCCGCCGCCGCGTCGTAGAGGAGATCCGCCGGACCTCCCAGCGCGTTTGCCGGATTGAGCAGCGCCGACGTGTGCAGCACCGTGGTGCCGTCGGTATCAAAAATCGTCACCGTGATGTCCCGCAGGCGCTCCGGGCAGCAGCCCTCGCGGTTGTGCAGGTTCACTTTGGAAATCGCCGTGCGGCGGTTGAGGTTCACCTGCCAGTGAGGCGCAAGGTCCGTGTTCAGCGTGTGCGTAAAGTCGTTGTTCACTCCGTTGATGGCGTTCGACGCGAGGTATTGCGTGGCGCTGTAGTTCGACGTCTGCGTGGCCGTCGGCAGCGGCGTGCCGGTGCGCGCCAAATTGATCTGCGCATTGGCCGCAAAGCCGATGATCTGCACTTCCCCCATGCTCAGCACATTCTGTTCATCCACCGGGCCCGGCCCGTTGCCGCCCGTGCCCGATCCGTCAGGGTCCGCCGTGCGGCTGATGCGCACATGGCGTCCGATGACGGGATTGCCGCCGTTGAGCGCGAGAATGTCCACGACCAGCGAAAGCGGGCCGGCGGGGAAAACGTTGCCCGTGTTTTCCGGATTGAGCAGCGCGCTCGTCCACACCGGCGTGAATGTCGCATCGAGGATGGAAACCGTGATATCCCGCAGCCGGCTGCCGCAGCAGCCGTCACCGCGGTTCAGGACCGTGATGCTGTTGATCGTGGCATTCCCGCCGAAGTCCACATTCCAGAATGCCGAGGAATCCGAGCCCACCGTATGCGTGAAGTTGGTGAGCACCCCGTCCGTCGCCAGGCTCGCGGCAAAGGCCGCGTTGGTGGTGCTCTGCGAGGCCGTGCCCGACGATGCGATATTGGAAGCCGGCGGCGGAGCGGCCGTCGTGTCGTAACCGAGCCCCGGAGGGGCTGCCGTCGTCAGCCAGGCGCCATCCGGCGCATACGCCGCGGTATTCCATGCCGCGGGAGGCGCCGCACCGCCCACCGGCACCAGCACCTTCCCCGCCACCGTATCCAGCAGCGAAGTCGTCACCAACTGCTGCGCCGCGCCCCAGCTCACATTCTCCTTCTGCGCCGGATAGGGATTCCACTCACTCGTCTTCGTCGTCCCGTTAGGCTTCACCAGCGCCAGATACTCCCCCGCATCGTTCATCGAGAAATTCGTATGCAACTGCGCCCCCGTGCGATTCTTGCTGGAAGCCCACACCACCACCGACTGCCCGGCATTCACCGTCCGGGCCGGGAACACCCACTTCTGCGGGAGCGCCCCATCATCCGTCAGCGCCCAGCCCGCAAGGTCCACTGCCGCGGGGCCGGGATTATAGACTTCGATCCAGTCCGAGAACTGCCCGTCCTCGTCCGCGAGGTAGCCGGAGTTATCGGCCATAAACTCAGAGATGACGGGATCTGCCGCCCGGGCAGAGTGGACAGCGAAACAAGTCGCCGCAGCGAGAAATGACAGGGTGCGCATGAGAGGAATCGGGTAGGGGGGAGTGAGCAGGAGCAATTCCCCGAATTGCACCCGATCCGCCCGCAAATGGCAACCTGCTTTTCATCTTCGAGTCGCTTAATACCACGATCCGCTGGAAAAAAAGCCCTCGCGTTTGGTTCCCGGGGCTCGGCGCTCAGGGCTCGGCGGCTGAGCACCGGGCACCGAATCCTTCTGAGTCATCACCTCCGCATCCGTTGGTTTCCAAATCAGGTAAATCCCGTTGAATGGCCCGGAGGACCATGAGACTCAGCCCACGGTAGTATTGCGGCGTGAGTCCCGGGGAAAGGAATGTGCCGCGCCCCGGACAGGGTATCCGAGAGCAGGCCTGTGTCTTCATCGGCCAGAGCCATGTCCATGGCCAGCTTTCGCCCGCTCGCGGCCACTTCCGCTCCAGCGCTTCCGGCAGGTAACCCCCCCGGCACCTCCGCCGTCCCCGCCGTCCCCGCCGTCACCGCCGTCACCGCCGTCACCGCCGTCACCGCCGTCACCGCCGTCACCGCCGTCACCGCCGTCACCGCCGTCACCGCCGTCACCGCCGTCACCACCGTCACCACCGTCACCACCGTCACCACCGTCACCACCG
>JANNVM010000104.1:0-1793 GCA_031414455.1 Verrucomicrobiota bacterium | reverse complement strand
CGCGCCGTCGGGGAAAGTTGTGTTGAGCCGCGAGGCGAACGGCTTCTCCAGCGTCGCAGCCAACGGTCTCCATTCCGCATCGAGTCGCGGGGCAGTCCAGGCCTTGAAGTAACGCCCGCCGCCGCCCTGGGCTTCAATCAGTGTCAGGTATTCCTCGCGGCCTTTGATCTTGTAGGTGGCGCTCGCTTCAAAAAGGTCGCCCTGAAGGACGAGCTTCGGCTCTGTGAAGCCGTGCGGAAATTCCGCCAGCGGTGCATCGCTGCGCCAGAGTTTGTTATTGTTGGAAGTAAAGAACAGCCGCGCGTGCGTGGCATCGCAGATGATCCAGAAATCTATCGCGTGCGGGCAAGCCGGCCATGACTTGTCCCACAGCAGGACCGGCTTCGACCACACGGCGGGATCGTCGAGCTTGTCGGACATGGACAACGTGGGCTGGAGCGATGGCTTTCGTTTTTCGTCAGCAGTCTGATAGAGCAGGCACCACTTTTTGAGCGGGCTGAAATAGAACACCTGCGGCGCGCAGAAGTAGCCGTCGTGCAGTTTCAGGATGTGCCGCGGCGCTTTGTCCGCGTCCTTCCAGTCGGTGAAGTTGAGATACTCGATTTGATGCGTGCGCTTCTCGCTGCGGATGGTGCAGAACAAATGCCAGCGCCCGTCATGGAAAACGACCGTGGGGTCTTTGATGGAAACGCAGGGATCCTCCGACCGATTCGCCGCAGCCACCAGCGGCGGCGAGGACTTCCATTGGAACTCGCCATCTGCGAGCGGGTCGCCTGCGGTTGCCGCCGCCACGGTGGCGACGACGAACGTAAAGATGCGAGCAATCACGGTGAGCTATGGATGACGCGGATGCGGCCAAAGCGCCGGGAGTTCCCTGGCGCGACGGGATCGGTGATGGCTCGGGGCAGACCGTCGTTTTGCAGGCCGGTCTGGCTGTGGGCAGTGGTCCATGGGCCAGTGAGTGCGGAGGAGAATTCGACGATGTAGGTGAGGGCCGGACAGGTGCCGGGGGTGAACGTGAGCGTGAGGGCACCATCAGGAGTGAGGGCGTGCGCAATGGAAGGGGCACTGGTGGCGCGGTGAGGTTCGGTGTTAAATGCGAACTCCATGAGGTTTGGGTATCCATCGTGGTCGGGGTCCGCGAGCGAGGCGGCGGGACCGGCGTCTGCTATGGTGCCCCACTGAGTAAAGCGCCAGATCGCATAGCTGTCTGGATTTTGCGCAAAGGGATCATAAATCCCATTACTCGCGGAGTCCGCTGAGCCACTGGCATTGGTGGCGGTAACGAAGCCACTATAGGAGGATCCCTCGTATTCCGGAACGTGGTAAGATCGGGTATTGGGAGCGAAGACAATGTGCTGCGGCACACCAGCAAGGGTGAGGTGAAGCGTGAAGGAAACTTCGTCAGCGGAGCGGTCATCCCAATGAATGTAGAGTCCTCCGCCTCCAACGTAGAGAAACGAGGGCGGGCCGGGGGCCGTCACTGCCGGAGGATCATCAGCACGCGCCAGTGGCAGCGGGCACAGTACGAGAGCCAGGATTGCGGTAAGGGGTGGATTCATACGCCCCGCAATCTTGCTGTGTTGAGGAGCAAAGTCCAGCAATGACAAATCCAGGGATGGAAAATGGTCGCCCGTGAAGGTGCTGCCCCCTCGAATGCTGGGTGTAGGCCAGCCGTGATACTGTTTCACCAACGGGCGGGATGTAGGTATGGGAGCGGGGAACTTCGAGTGCCAATCGAAGCTACGCTGAATGGTGGGCCTGCAGGGACATGCACCCTGCTGAACCGGTTA
>JANNVM010000103.1:0-12722 GCA_031414455.1 Verrucomicrobiota bacterium | reverse complement strand
GAAAGTTGCTGGTTCTGAACTGGTTGTGGGGCGGGGCCTCGGAGTTTGATCGCCATTCGCAGGGGCACCGCCGGGGGCGGTTGCGTTGCGGGATGGGTCTCTCCGCGCGGATGCTGTCTGCTCGCAACGCGGCCCCGCGCGACCCGGCACTAAGACAGGTTTCGCCGACCGTCCGGCGACGCCCCTTCTTAATGTCCTCCAGAGAAACGGAGCCAGCCCACTGCTGGGGTTCTGCGGCGGAGTCGCCGTGCCCGTGATCGAATGGCAGGACGCAGCGGATGGCGGCGGCGAGTCCGGGGCTGTTTTCGATGAAAGCTAAAAAAGCTCGCCCATGGCGCGGCCATGCCTTTTAGGCTGGCCGTGTTTGTCCTGGCTCGCGGGAAGTCAAGCACGGGCAGGCTGTCGCCATGCCGGCGCTACTTCGCACACTTTTCTTGCGAAGCAGGCTCCCGGAGAGTAGAGGGGGCGCATGTCAACGCTGTCCATTCCGCTTCCCGACGAGGATCTGGATTTTCTGCAAACCTTTGCGCACGGACAGGGCACGACGGCGGAGCATTGGCTCGCGGGACATGCCCGGACGCTGCGGCTGAATCTCCAGGCACCTCTGCATCCTGACGTGGTTGCGGCCACGGGCGTTCTGGGGGCGGGGGCTGACACGCAGTCGGACTATCTGGAATATCTTGAGCGGAAACACCAGTGACGGTCATGCTCGACATCAATGTGCTGCTGGACGTATTTCTCCACCGGCAGCCCCACTATGCGGCCTCCGCCCAAGTGGTAAGCCGAGTCGCTTCCGGGGACATCAGCGGCATCGTCTCTGCTCATGGACTGACCACCGTTTTTTACCTCGCGCAAAAACAGGCAGACCGCACCACCGCAGAGGGTGCTGTGGACCATCTGATCCGGCACTTTCACATCGCCAGTCTGGACAAGGCCGGCTGGCAGCGCGCCCGCTCGTTGCCGTTCACAGATTTTGAAGACGCCGTGATCGCCAGCGTGGCTGAGGGCAGCAGGTGCGACTACATCATCACGCGCAACTTCGCGCACTTCACCGGCTCGCCGGTGCCTGCGCTGACACCGGCGGACTTTCTCTGCCTGCTCATTCCCCCTGCGTAGCGTGCAGCGCGGCTTTGCCGAAGGAGGCGGCGGCGGGTCCCGGGCTGTTTTCGATGAAAACTGAGGAGCATTCCTATGACGCGGAAGTTCCCGGATTGGCGGGCGGCGACCGGGAGTGGCGGGTTGCAGCCGCTAATTTCACAACCCGCCGGCAGGCGCATTCTCTACTTTCGCCCTCTTTGTCGCTCTGGGGACAGACTTCTCATTTTCCATCCGGCAACTTGTCATTCTCCGTGCCTGGGATATTCTGCCGGCATGACGACAGCATACGATGAAGTGATCGGGTTCATCGCCCGGGGCCTGACACCGGGAGAACTGCTGCGCTTCCGTCCCTCAGACGAGGCCTGTGCAAGGTTGGAACACCTCATTCGCAAAGAGAAAGCCGATGGCCTGCTGCCGGAAGAGCGGGAAGAACTCGACCGCACGATGGAGGCGGAGCGGGTATTGAGTCTGGCCAAGGCCAAAGCCCGTGCAGAACAGGCGCGCGTGCCGGCATGAGCCAGACCAGCATACCCGGGAGGCTGCGCGACATGGTGCGGCAGCGTGCCCTCGGATTGTGCGAATACTGCCTGCTGCATGAGACGGATACGATACACGGATTTCATGTGGATCACGTCATCAGCGAAAAGCACGGCGGCCCCACTGAGGAGCACAACCTCGCCTGGGCCTGCCCATTCTGTAATCGCGCCAAAGGCAGCGACATTGCCGGTGAGGAGGACGGTGCTCTGGCGCGGCTTTTCAATCCACGCATTGATATGTGGACAGAACATTTCTCACTGGAGAGTGAGCGCATCGTCGCACGTTCGGCCATGGCCTCTTTGACCGTGCGGCTGCCCGGTCTGAATGACGCTTTCCGCCTCGCACTGAGGCGCGACCTCATTCGTGGCGGCCGGTTTCCCTCCAACGCTGCCCGCCAACACTCCGGATTCTGAAACCGGCGAACGGCGGGTTCCCCGGGCAGCGCACCGGGAACTGTGAGGAGCATTCCCAGAGTGCGGAAGCTCGCGGAGCGGTGGGCGGCGACCGGGAGTGGCGGGTGGCAGATGTATTGGTTTTGGCTCCTGAGGAAGCAAACACGACCGGCATGGGTTATGCCTGGGTCCTGTTGAGCGCAATGTATTCCCCACCTTGCCTCCGTCGGTTGCCCTGGAAGTGTTCACGGGACTCACGGTGCCATGCGCCGCCGGTGCGCTGATGTATAAGATTCCTGCCTCCTTGTTCAATGTGTCCGGCGGGGTGGTTTGCTAAACGTGCTGACATCAACCCACCATCGCACCACTCCATGACATTCACGCACGCTACTCTCTTCGCCCTCAGCATCGGTGCCGCTCTGCCGGCTTCCGCGGCGCTCACGGTGACCAATTTCACCAATGTCACGCTGGCCAACAGTCAGGTGGAGTCCGGCGGGGATACCTCCGACAACCCTGATGTGACCGGCGGTCTCGGCGGGGTGCTCGTGAGCTACACGGAAACCGGCAGCAATGGTTACAACTGTTGCGGCGGGCGGCTCGGCACCTACGGCGCGCACAATCTCAACGACGGCGATGTGGGCGGCTCGCCCACGAGCCAGGACGGCTTCTATGCCATTCCCGACACCGGCGTGGCGGCGGTGGACATTACCTTCACCGGCGGCGCGACGACCCTCGCCGGCATCGCGATCTACAATGGCTACGGGAACCGCGACGACGGCACTTACGTCCTGCGTGATGGCGCGGGCAATACACTGGGCGGCTGGACAATTTCCGGGACGCTGATTGGCACCAACGACGGCATGGATTCCTTCTGGCTGACGTTCAATACGCCGGTGACCACGAACCGCCTCTTCATTGATACCGTGGTCGGCGACTGCTGCTTCACGCCGAGCTTCAGGGAGATTCAGGTGTTTGGCGTACCGGAGCCGGGGACCGCGAGCGTGCTGCTGCTCGGTCTGGCGGGCGTCACGCTGCGCCGCCGCCGGGCTTGAGCGGAACACCGGCGGGACGCCACCGTTCCTTTTCCTATGAAAATCCTGCGCTGCCTTTTCCCTGTCCTCCTCGCCGCGCTTTCGGGCCGGGCGATGGCTGGCGTTACGGTCACTGATACTGCGAACGTCACGCTGGCCCTCACCCAGGTGGAGGCCGACGGCGATACGACGCCCAATCCCAACGTGACCCGCGTGCTGGGCGGCGTGCCGGTGCCCTACACGGAGACGGGCACGAATGCCTACAACTGCTGCGGCGGGCGCGCGGGCACCTACGGCATTCACAATCTCAACGACGGCGACATCGGCGCGGCGAACAGTGACGGCACTTATGCGCTGCCTACGTCCGGGCCGGGCGCGGTGGTCATCACGTTCACCGGCGGCGTGACGACGCTGACCGGCGTGGCGATTTACAACGGCTACGGCAATCGCGACGACGGCAACTACACGCTGAAGGACGGCGCGGGCAATGTGCTCGGCGCATGGACCATCGCCGGCACGATCGGCGGCACCAATGCGGGCATGGATTCGTTCTGGTTCACCTTCAAAACACCGGTGACGACGAACCGGCTCGTCATTGATACCGCGATGACGACGGACAATAACACGCCGTCGTTCCGCGAGATTCAGGTCTTCGCGCCCGGCACGGGGCCGGGGAATGTGGGCACGGTGGACGGCGTGTCGGCGCTGGAACTGTGGGTGCAGCCGGAGACTCTGGGGCAGGCGAACGGCGCGGCCATTCAGAACTGGACGGACTCCAGCGGGAACGTGCGCCACTTCACGCAGGGCAATGCCACGCTGGCTCCGGTGCTGGCGGCGGCCGCGGTCAATGCGCTGCCTGCGGCGCGTTTCACGGCGGACTGGTTCGACAGTCTTACGCTGCCCTCACTGAACAATGAGTTCACGCTCGTGGCCCTGGTGAAGCCGGCGGTCACGGGGGCCTATCACAACATCATGGACGACGAAGACGGCGGGCGGCCCATGCTGTGGGTGGATGGCGCGGGGAACTATGAATTCAGTTTGAACACCGGCGCAGTCGCGCCCGCCAGCGGCGGCTGGGATGTGGTCTTCGCCGTGAAGCGCACAACTGGGCCGCAGTTCACGCAGCTTTACCTCAACGGCCCGGCGGTCACGTCCGGCTCCGGCTCGAATTACACCGTCGCCGCCAGCGAGGTCTATGATTTCTTCAATCGCGACGGCGGTCAGGCCTTCACCGGCGATGTGGCGGAGCTAATGGTTTTCAGCACGGCGCTCACGGCGGCGGAGATCAATCGCGTGGGCTATTATCTTCAGTGGAAGTATGCGCTGGGCACAAACTTCCCGTCGCCGTTCGCGGTGTTCACCGGCTATGCGGTGAGTCCGGCGCTGTATGGCGCGGGCGCGGCCGTTGCGCCGAATGCGCCGGTGCTCGCGGGCGGAGTGCCGACGGGATTTTCCGTGGCGCCGCCGCTGCCGGCGGGACTGGCGCTGCACACGACGACGGGTGTCATCAGCGGCACGCCCACGGCGGTGACCGCGGCGACCAGCTACACGGTGACAGCGACCGTCGCCGGCCAAGCGAATATCTCCACGCAACTTTCGCTGCAAGTAACGCCGCCGACACTGCTGGGCTACACGCGCAGCCCGGCGATCTTCACGCGCGGCGTGGCCGGCGCGCCGTCTGCGCCCGTGCTCCGCGGTGCCGCGGCGAGCGGCTACACGATGGCTCCGCCGTTGCCGGCGGGACTGCTGCTCCATGCCGGCACGGGTGTCATCAGCGGCACGCCCACCGTCGCGGCGGCGGCGGCGAGCTACACCGTGACGGCGAGTTTCAGCGGCTACCCGGATTCGTCGTTCGCGCTCACGGTGGAAGTTCTGGTGCCGGCGCTGACGCTGGACATTACCGAGTTCCTCGCTGCGAATGACACCGGCCTGACCGATGGCGACGGCGCGCGTTCTGACTGGATCGAAATCCACAACTACGGCGCGACGACGATTGATCTGCAAGGCTGGTCGCTCACCGATGCCGAGGGAAATCCGCACAAGTGGACCTTCCCCGCGCCGCGTCTGCTCGCGCCGGGCGCTTACCTGGTCGTCTTTGCCTCGAACGATGCGCACACCGATCCGTCCGGCTATCTGCACACGAACTTCCGCCTCGACGCCGACGGCGAATACCTCGCGCTCGTCGCGCCGGATGGCACCGTCGTCCGCGCGTTTGCGCCGGCCTTTCCGCCGCAGACGGCAGACGTTTCGTGGGGCACCAGCGACCGCATCACCTACGGCGCGTATGCCGCGCCGACGCCGGGCGCGGCGAATGGATTCCCCAATACCGTGACCGCGCGCGTCACCGCCGCACCAGCGGGCCGCACCTTTGCCGGCAGTGTGAACGTGGCGCTTTCCGCGCCGCTGCCGGCGGGCGCGGAGATTCGCTACACACTGAACAACACCCTGCCCACCGCGGCCTCGCCGCTCTTCAGCACGCCGCTCAGCCTGACGAATACGACGCGGCTGCGCGCGCGCGTTTTCCTCGCCGGCCAGAACCCGGGGCCGGAACTCAGCGAGACGTATCTGCGCCTCGGCACGGGCGTGGAGACGTTCAGTTCCAATCTGCCGCTCGTCTTTCTGCACACGGACGGAGGCATCGCGGGCGGGAACTCCGCCACCCTCACCGGCGCGAGCGCGGTGATCGTGGATGTGGACGCCGGCACTGGCCGTGCGTCGGCCACGGGCAGCGTGAACTACAGCGGACGCAGCGGCCTGAGACTGCGCGGGCGCTCGTCGCAGAGCTTTCCGCAGAAGCAGTATAAGTTCGAGACCCGGGACGACGCCGGACGCGAAACTGACGCGCCGCTGCTGGGCATGAATGCCGGCTCCGACTGGGTGCTCTACGCGCCCTACACGGACAAGTCGCTGGTGCGCAATGCGCTCGCCTATCAGATGTGGGCGCTGCTCGGGCGAACGTCGCTCCAGACGCGCTTTGTGGAGGTCTTTCTCAATGACGACAGCGATGCGCAGTTTTCCTACGCGGATGATTACGCCGGTATCTACATGCTGGTGGAAAGCCCGCGGCTGGACCGTCTCGGCCTGGAGCGCCCGCAGACGACGGGCATCACCGGCGGCTACCTCATGGAGATGGGGAATGCGGACGAGCAGAACTTTTCGTCGGCGGGGTCCGGTCGCGGCGTGGCGCATCGTTTCACGGATCGCGGCGCGGAGGATCTGACGGCGGCGCAGGAGACATGGCTGCGGGACTATGTGGGCAGTTTCGAGTCGGCGCTGTATGGCGCAGGCTTTGTGCATCCGGGCACGGGACAGCCGTGGCGCGAGCTTTCGGATTCCGCGGCCCATGCGGACTATCGCATCGCCCGGGAGTGGAGCCGGAACTTCGATGGCGGCAGCACGTTCTATGATCTGCCGCGCGATGGAAAACTGACGATGGGGCCGCTGTGGGATTACAACTGGGCTTTCGGCAATGTGAACTACGCGGAGGGCGGCGATCTGCCAGGCTACCGCACGGACGGGTGGAACCGGTCCTTCACGGCGAACGTGAACGGCTGGTCGCCGTGGTGGCTGCGCATGGAGCAGGACGCGGACTGGTGGCAGGAGTTCATTGATCGCTGGACGACGCTGCGCGAAGGCACGCTGGCCAGCGCCGCGGTGAATGTGCAGGTGGACGCGCTGACGCAGCCGCTGGCCGCGGAGGCCACGGGGCGGCACTTCACACGCTGGCCGCAGCTCGGGCAGTTCACCGTCATCAGTCCGCCGGGCTGGGAAACGCGGACCACTTATCAGAGCGAAGTGGACTATCTGAAGATATGGACGCAGCAGCGCAGCGCGTGGATGGACTCGCAATTCCCGCCGCGCCCGGCCTTCAGTCCCGCGCCCGGCGGCGTGAGCGCCGGCAGCAGCGTGACGCTCACCGCGGCGGCAGGGCAAACGATTCACTACACGCTCACCGGCGCGGATCCGCGGCTGCCCGGCGGCGCGGTGAATCCCGCGGCGCTCAGTGTGAGCAGCGGCGGCAGCGTGACCATCAACACCTCCGCCATCGTCACCGCGCGGGCGAAGAATGGCACCGTCTGGGGCGCGCCGCGCACCGGAGCCTACGTCACCGGAACGCTGCCGGCGGCGTCCACGCTTGTGGTCAGCGAGATTCATTACCATCCTTCCAATCCCACGGCCGCGGAACTCACTTCCGATCCGTTGCTCAATGACGACGACTTCGAGTTCATCGAGCTTCGTAATGTCGGCGCGAGCGCGCTCGACCTGACGGGCGCGCACTTCACGGAAGGCGTGCAGTTCACTTTCCCCGCCGGCACCGTGCTGGCCGCCGGCGCGCACCTCGTAGTCGTGGAACACCTCGCCGCCTTCACTCTGCGCTACGGTGCCGGCGCGACCATCGCCGGCCAGTACACGGGAAATCTCGACAACGATGCCGACACCGTAGTGCTCCTGTCCGCCGACGGCGCGGAACTCATTCGCCTGCGCTACGACGACGACTGGACCTCCGCCGCCGACGGCGCTGGCTATTCACTCACCCTTCGCAATCCCGCAGCGCCGCCTGCCGACGGCAGTTCTCCCGCTGCATGGGGGCTCAGCGCCGCGGCAGGCGGCAGTCCCGGCTCCGCCAACGGCCCGGTTTTCACCGAAGACTTCACGCTGTGGAGGCTGTCCACCATCTCCGCTGCCGACCTCGCTGATCCTGCACGCAGCGGCCCGCTCGCCGATCCTGACAGCGACAACTACGACAACCTCACGGAATTCGCCCTGCTGTCTCATCCCCTCGATGCCGCCTCCTCACCACAGATCGCCGGCATCGTGAACGGACCAAATGTGGAGTTCACCCTGACACGACCGCGGCAGACGTTTGGCCTCACATGGAATATCGAGTCCTCCGGGAAACTCACCGGGTGGACGCCATCCGGAACCGCAGCATCGGTGCTCTCACAAACCGATCTCAGCGAGACCATCAAACTATCCACTCCGCACGGCGGCTCCGCCCGTCAGTTCTGGAGAATCAGCGTGACGCTCTCCGGTGCACCGTGACGGTGTCGCGGGCCGCTACTTCGTTTTCCCGTAGCGCCGGCGGTATTCTCCCGGGCTGATGCCCGTCTGCTTTTTGAAGAACCGGCACATATATTCGTGATACTCGAATCCGCTCTCCGCGGCGACGAGCGGCAGGGTGTAATCAGTTTCTGTTAGAAGCTGCTTCACCCGCCGCAGCCGTATTTCTTGCACCTGCTCCATCGGCGTGTGCCCGGTGATCGTGCGGAATTTCTTCTCCAGCGCCCGGCGCGAGAGACCGGAAGCCCGCGCGATCTGCGTTCCGTCAGCGCCGCTGCACGCGTTCTCACGGATGAAGCGGATCGCTTTGGACACCTGCATATCCTTCACGGCGATGACGTCCGTTGACTGACGCGTCACCACCTCACCGGGTTCGAAGAAATAGTTCGCCGCCGCAATTTTCTCACCCCGCATCATCCCCCCGAGCAGGGCCGCGGCCGCGTATCCCACCTTCTGCGCGTTATGATCCAGACAGGTCAGCGGCGGGCTGGCCAGTTCGCAAAGCACCGGATCATTGTCCACGCTGGCCACCGCGACCTCGTCCGGCACATGAATGCCGGCGCGGCGGCAGGCATCGAGCACCTGCACGCCCTGGCTGTCGTGCGTGGTCATCACGCCGGCCGGCTGCGGCAATGTGCGAAGCCACTTGATGAGCGCCGACTGCGCCCGTTCCCAGTTCTCCGGCTGGTCCCATCCGCCTGGCGGCACATACTCGCTGCACGTGCCGCCATGCTTCGCCACCAGCGCGGAAAAAGCCGCGAACCGCGCGCGCTCCCATCGTTTTCCTCCGGCCACTCCGCAGTATCCAAAATACCGGAACCCCCGCGAAAGAAAGTGCTCCGCGATTCTGGTCGCGATCAATTCCTGGTTGGGGAAAATGGTCGGAAACTCCGGCTTCTCCAGAAGATGCCGCAGGCTCACGACCGGAATGCCCCGTTTTTGCGCCTTCCGGCACAGCGTGTGATCCAGCGCCCGAGTGATGATGCCATCACCTTTCCACTGCGCCAGCCACGACGGATCGCCGTCATCCTGCCCGCGCTCCTGTGCGAAGATGCTCCACGGCCCGTGCAGCGACAGGTAGCGTCTGATGCCCAAAAGGATCTCGCGCCCATAGACCTTCGAGGTCTCGACGATCAGAGCCACATGCGGGGGGCGGTTTTCCATCAACCGAATCTATGACGTTCCGCCGCCCCGGCGCAAGTCCGCGCATGGTCAGCCGCGAGTGAAAACGCCATTCCGATTGCGCCGGCGGAAGCAGAATTGAACAAACCCTTCCTGCCTTGGCGGCCCATCCGGAACGGAACATCATCCAGAGGAAGTTGGGCTTGATCCAACTCATGCGGGAGTAGCTGAAATCTCCGCCAAATTGTTGATGTTCGACGGCGTAGCGGGCTATCGAGGGCCTATAGGCCTGATAGACGATGATGGAATCCGTATCGAATTGAGCCATGATGTGGCGTCCTGAAGGGGGCCACATAGGTTCTTGGTCGGTATATTGCCTCAGTATGAGGCTGGTGGCGGGCACTTCGTGTGCGTCTGGTTTCATAACTCAAAGTGGAATTCCTGCTTTTTGAGGCGCTCGTATTTTGCGGGATCGAAGCGGTGGAACTGGGCGGGGCGGCCGGGGCCGGAGGTTTTCGATTTCAGGGGGACGAGGAGATCCAGTTCGGGGACCCGTTTGCGGAAGTTTCGCTTGTCGAGCTGGGTGCCGAGAACCGCTTCGCAGAGGTGCTGGACCTGGCTGAGGGTGACCTTTTCGGCAGTAGTTCAAAACCGACGGGCTGCCAGCGGAGTTTGCCGCGGAGTCGGGCGAGGGCGGCGTCGAAAATGGTGCTGTGGTCCGAAAGCGAGTGGCGGCGGGGCGGAGACGGGGAACCATTGGGCGTCGGCGGCATCGGTGGCGGCACGGGTCTGCATGTCGGTTAGTTTCACAAGTGCGTAACAGGCGGCGCTGACGACGCGTTCGCGCGGATCGCGCTCCACCCCGCCGAAGGTATAAAGCTGTTCGAGGAAGATGTCGCGCAGCCCGGTTTCCTCCTGTTGATTCCCTGCTGGACGCCGCCGTCGTCCGGTAGGAAGGTCGTCGGTAGTATATTAATGGCAACGAAATCGCTTCGCTGCTGTCTAAAGCTCCCCAACCGCCATGAAAGAGAAGACCCCGCTCCTCGTCCCCATTGCCATCGGCCTCGTGCTGCTGGCGGTGCTTCTGTTTATGCTGCCGGATTCGATCTTCGGCGGCTTTGGGCGAAATGGATTGGGCCGCGGCGGCGCTGGAGATGACGAGCGTCTGGCGGGCAAAGGACAGGTGGCGGAGGTGGAGCGTAACGTGGAGACCGGGCGTGATCCATCTGCGGAATTGCTTGCGGCGCTGCTGATGAAGTTGTCCGGCTCCGAAGTGAAGCCGAATGAGGCGATTTTGAAATTTAAGGATGCCGATGCGCTCAAGGATTTTCTGGCCCTGGCTGATCAGGCGGGGCTCAAGGTGCTGGGCACGCTCGAGAAGCTGAACATGGTTCGCGTGGGCTACGGTGACCTGCGCGCGCTGCGTGATGAACTTCGCGACCACGCAGGTGACTACGATGCCTATGGCGCGAATTATTTTGTCCACATTCCTGCCGTGCCCGATCAAGAGAACCGTCCGCAGCAGCAGGAGGTGCCATTTGGTGAGAACATGCTCGCCTTCATGGGCGTGAAGGGCAACTTTTCCACCTGGGGCAAGGACGTCACCATCGCGATCCTCGACAGTGGTATCTCCCCGCACGCGGCTTTTGCGGCAGGGCGGGTGCGATCCATTGACATCGGCATGGGCCTCAATGGCACCAGTGAATCCGACGGCCACGCCACCGCCGTGGCAGCGCTGGCCGGGGGCGCTGCGGCTGGTGCCACGGGAGTGGCTCCGGCCTCCAATTTGCTCAGCATCCGCGTCACCAATTCCGAAGGCACGAGCGATATTTTTACGCTCGCCCAGGGGATTCAGACCGCAGTGGATAATGGAGCCCGGGTCATTAACATCAGCCTCGGGGCCTATCAGAACTCGCCGGTGCTCTCGGAAATGATTACTTACGCCACCGAGCGCGGCAGCATCATTGTTGCCGCCGCCGGCAATGACCAGGCCGCCCAACTGACCTGGCCGGCCGCCGACCCCCGCGTCGTTTCCGTGGGAGCCGTGGATGCGCTCGGCCAGCAGGTGTCGTTCTCCAATTCCGGAGCGAACCTCTCCGCCACTGCTCCCGGTCTCGGTCTCAGCACCGCGTGGCCGGGCAACCAAATCGTAAGTTTCGACGGCACCTCCGGCAGCGCGCCACTGATGGCCGGGGCCATTGCCGCCGTCATGTCGCTCAATCCAAATCTTTCCGCGCAGCAGGCCGCCGGTATGCTCACCACCTATTCCGCCGATGCCGGCGCGCCCGGACAGGATCCGTCCTTCGGCTACGGCACCGTGGATATCGGCTATGCGCTCAATTTCGCCAATCCCGAATACCTGGACCCTTCCATCTCCAGCCAGTATTTCAATGCGGAGAAAGGGCAGGTGGAATTCGTCGTGCAGAATCGCAGCGGGCAGGTCGTCAGCGGCGTGAAACTCAATGTCAATGCCGCCGGTGAGTCTTCGGTGATAGACGTCCCCAACCTGCAGCCCGGCGAGTTGTGGACATGGGCCGTTCCCGTGAATCAAACCCAGCTTGAATCAGAGGGGCAACTGGCCTTCACTTCTCAACTGCGGAACCCTCCGGGCCTCGTGGACCAGAACACGGGCAACAACCGAAAGGCCAGCGTGGTCTTCAAGATCGGAGAGTAGCCGGCGGAAGACCGATCGGCCGCACTGGCAGCGCGACAGGGACGATGGCAAAAATCCTGTCTTGCCTACCGACTCCGTTCCCGTAAAACCTGCGGCCATTCCTTTTCCATCTCAACACTCACCCTCCGTCATGCCAAAGATCAAAAAAATTATCAACAACCCCAATGACTGCGCTGCTGAACTTCTCGACGGGCTTGTGGAAGCCTGCGACGGTGACTGCGTGAAGGCCGGTCGGGGCTGTATCGTGCGTTCCTCCATCCCGGATGGCAAAGTCGCCCTGCTCATCGGCGGCGGCAGCGGGCATGAGCCGATCTATCACGGTTTGGTCGGCCACAATCTCGCCGACGGCGCAGCGTGCGGCGACATCTTCGCTGCGCCGCCGCCCGATGTCGTGCTCGACGGCACCCAGGCCGTAAGCCGCGGCAAAGGTGTGCTCTATCTTTACGGGAACTATGCCGGTGACGTGATGAACTTCGACATGGGCGCGGAACTCGCCGCAGAGGAAGGCATCAATGTAAAAACAGTCCTGATCTGGGATGATGTGTGCAGCGCTTCACCTGACAAAAAACAAGACCGTCGAGGCATCGCCGGTCTTGTGCCCATCGTGAAACTTGCCGGTGCCGCCGCGGCGACGGTGGATTCGCTCGATGAACTGGAACGCCTCACGATCAAAGCACGCGACAATACGCGTTCCGTCGGGGTCAGCATGTCTCCCGGAAGCATCCCGGCCACGGGCAAACCGACTTTCGACATCGGCGACGACGAAATCGGTCTTGGTATGGGCATTCACGGCGAAAAAGGCGTCGG
>JANNVM010000102.1:0-5201 GCA_031414455.1 Verrucomicrobiota bacterium | reverse complement strand
CTGCTGCGATTGGGGTGGAACCAGATGGAGCAGGCCGGGTGGATTTCGGTGGGAACAGGGCCGCGCATGTAACGAAGCCTCCGTCCTGTTACCGCAGCGGCGTTCTCCGGAAGACGTGATTTCCGGTGACAACTGCCGGCGGCGTGCGCTATAGCGCGCGGCATGACAGACAAGGAACGCGATGTATTTTCCAGACTCGAAGCCAGCGGCATCATCGCCGTGCTAATCATTGAAAAAGTGGAGCACGCGGTGCCGGTGGCGGAGGCGCTGCTGGCAGGCGGGGTGGACGCGATGGAACTGACGCTGCGCACGCCGGCGGCGATCGGGGCACTCCGGGAAATCCGGGCCAGGGTACCGCAGATGCTGGCGGGCATCGGCACCATCCTGACAACGGATCAGGTGCAGCAGGTTGTGGACTCCGGTGGAGCGTTCGGTGTGGCCCCGGGCATGAACCCTCGCGTGGTGGAGGCGGCGATCGCCGCGGGGCTGCCGTTTGCCCCGGGGATTTGCACGCCGTCGGATATCGAACGGGCTCTCGAATTCGACCGCCGGCTGCTCAAATTTTTCCCTGCCGAACCCAGTGGCGGCCTCAAGTATCTCGACGCCATTGCGGCACCCTATCAGCACCTCGGGGTGAAGTACGTCCCGCTCGGCGGGGTCAACGAGGCGAACTGCGCCTCATGGTTTGCCAGCCGTCACGTTGGTTCCATCGGCGGTTCGTGGCTGGCGTCGAAGGAGATGATCGCCGCGGGCGACTGGGCGGGGATCGCCGCGGCGGCACGGAGAGCCGTGGAGATTCGCAGGGCGGCGAAATGACGAAGCCGGAAAGACGGGATTCGAAAGGGGCTTCCGGGACGGGTGCTCCCCGCCGGGCGGCGTCATTCGTATTCGCTCACAGCCACTTCCGCCGGCGGAAGAACCACACGGTCAGGCCGCCGATGCTGAGAAAGATCAGCCACGCGAAGGCATAACCCCAGGGCCATGCGTATTCCGGCTGATTGGTGAAATTCATGCCATACACACCGGCGACGAAGGTTAGCGGCAGGAAGACGGTGCTCAGCGCGGTCAGGACTTTCATCACTTCGTTCATGCGCTGAGTAAGAATAGCGTGGTGATAGTCGCGAATGGCGGTAACCGATTCCCGCAACCGGTCGGCGATTTCGATGGCGTGCCAGGAGTGATCGTAGAGATCCCTCAGAAACGGCGTTAGTGAGGGGGTGAGCAACTCGCTTTCCGTGTGCTGGAGCGTCACGACCAGTTCGCGCATGGGACGGACGGTGCGGTAAAGAAAATGCGTGGCCGCCCGCAGCGAGTGAATGTCAGCAAGGGAAACGGAGGTGTCCGGCTGCATCAGGGCTTCGTCCTGAGCCGCGACTTTTTCCTCCATGCGGGCGAGAGCGGTGAGGTAGTGATCCAGAATGGCGTCGAGCAGCGCCCATGTGAGATAGTCCGGCCCGCGGCTGCGCAGGCGGCCCTTTCCATCGCGCAAACGCTGATGCACCGGCGCGAAGATTTCGCTGGGGGCTTCGTGGAAAGTGATCACCACCCGTTCCGTCAGGATGAGCGAGAAGTGCTGGAGGTCGAACGGCTCCGCGCAGTCGTCCGAAGTGAGGGTGAGTTGTTTGGCGGTGATGAACAGATAGCTGCCGAAGTCCTCCATCTTCGGCGGCTGGTTGGTGTTCAGGATATCGTCCTGGACCAGCGGGTGAATGCCATACGCCTCGAGCAGCCCGCCTATCTTTTCCACATCGTGCAGTCCCGTGACCATGATCCATGCGGGACTATCCTTGCCTTCAAAGGCCACGCAATCCGCCACGGTGCCCGACTGCATCTCCCTCACGGAATCCGCGGTGTAGTCCGTAACCCGAAACGTAACATCCTTCACCCGCTGCTCGCCCACGTGAACGAGCGAGCCCGGCGACATCGCGGGAGGCCGGTGGTCTCGCGCGAAACTCACACCGAAGCGGCGGCGTTTTGCGCCGCCGGAACTGGTTTTTGAATGCCTGGCCATGACTTCACCTTAACATGCAGGCCGCCGCGATTGCCAAGTCATTGCTGTCTCGTCTTGCAGGGGAATTAGTTCGTACTGGCTAATTATTTTGCTTTACAAATCCTTATAAATCTTGTTTTTATGGGAAACATCCCCCTATAGACGCAATGCAAACCTCAGAGCCTACCCCGCACGGATACGTCCTGGCCATTCCTCCGCAGATCCAGGGATCGGCAGCCGGGGACTTTTTCAATGACTTGCTCCGGGGGCTGATTCACAAACAGAACAACTTTCTCGCGGTCATTCAGGGGTTCTCCAGTCTTATTCTGATGGGTGACGGGCTGGATCCGACGATCAAAGAGAACCTTGATCACATGAAGGAGGCTGTGCAGGGAGCAACGGGGCTGTCGGAGCGGTTTCTTGCGGCCTCGGGCTGTGTGCGTGTGAATCCGCAGGCAATTCAGTTAATGGATTACCTCCCGCTCATCGAGAATAACCTGCGTCTGCCGTGCCAGCGGCTTGGCGTGCAGTTCCAGATCAACGTCAGTCCTGGCTTGCCGCCGGTGAGTGCGGACAATGGCCGGCTCAAGGATGTGCTCAGCGAAATCATCCTGAACGGAGCCGAGGCGGTGGCCGCCAGCGGGAAACCGGGCGTTGTGGCACTCGACATTTTGCCGCCGGGTCAGGCACCCGGCGGGCGGCCGGGGTGCGTGGATATTTTTGTGAGAAACAGCGGTGCCACCATTGCCCCCGAAAAGCTGCGTGATGTCTTCAAGCCCTTCAAAAGCACCAAAGACAGCAAACACTACGGCATCGGCCTCACCATCGCCGCAGTGCTGCTCTCGCAAATGGGCGGCACCCTCGGAGTGAAGGTGGACGCGGACGCGACGACGTTCTGGATCAGTCTGCCCACTGCGGCATAGCCGTCATACGAAGTCTGACGGTGAATTTGAGATCGGCGGGCCGTCCGGTCACTCCGTGACCGGAGCCTCCCATCCAACGCGTTGACTTAAGATAAAGAGACACCGGGGGAAGCGTTCAGGGTAATCGAAAGTGACTGGATGAAAGAGCTTGCGAACTCCCGGGGGCAAAGACAGGGTGGCAACCCCGCCCCCGCCCGGTCTCAGTGCCGGAGGCGGGAATGGCTCCTGTAGTCTAACGGATAAGACATTGGCCTCCGAAGCCGGTGATTCAGGTTCGATTCCTGACGGGAGCACCATTAAAACCGGGGTTTCAGCGAACCCCGGCAAATTACCCCGGCAATTTTGAGCTTGCTGGCTCCGGTTCGGCGAGCGTGTTTGCCGGAATGAGAACACGAAAGTCGAAACTACAGAGCGTCTCCCGCGGTCGCCGCACGGCCGACGACAGGGCCGGAGGACGCTGGCGTATGTCGATTCGGGAGATTGAGGAGAAGGACGGTGACTACCGTTACACGACCTTCCTGGTGCAGGGCTGGAAGGAAGAGGGGAAGTGGCGGCGGCGGCGATTCAAATCCAGGTCGGAGGCCGAGTCCTTCATCGCAGCCAAGAGCCTTGAGAACGTCACCGATAGCGCCGGCCTCTGCCCAGTGGTGACGACGCTGTCGGCTGCAACAGTTCGCGAGGCGGAAAATGCGATCGCCATTCTAGCCGCCATTGGCCTATCCCCATTGCCGTCCCTTACAGAGGCCGCCACGCACTACGCGGCCCACCTCCGGACCACGACAGCTGTCGAAGCGGTATCGCTTCGTGACGCGCGGAAGGCCTGCCAGAGCGACAAGGAGGCGCGCGGCGTCCTGCGTGCGCGCAGTGCCATACAGTTGGAGAGTTCTCTCCGCCTTTTTGAGAAATGGCTGCTGACGCTTCCGCGCTATCAGGCTCAGACCATTGATCCGGAATGGACGCCGCCTGTGAGCGAGGTCACTTCCGCCGACGTCGCTGCTTACCTTGACAGCCTGCGGGGGAAGAGTGGACTCGTGGCCACTCCCAAAACGCGTCGCAACGTTTACACGGATCTGCAGAACTTCTTCAACTGGTGCCTCGGCGTGGAGAAAATGAAGGCCCTCGCCAATCCGCGGCGCTGTCACTTCCTCAACCCCACTGTCGGCGTCATCGCGAAAAAACCGGTCGACCGGACACCTGATGTATTGAGCGTCGATCAAGCCCGCGATCTCATGCGTCATGTGGAGACTTACCGCGACGGCTACCTGGTGCCGTTCTTCGCCCTCGCACTTTTCGCCGGCATTCGACCGGGCCCGGACGGGGAACTGCGCAAGCTGGCGGTCGATCCCCATCGCGACAAGCCCTGCCGCGAGGCAGGAGGCCGCCCACTGATCGATCTGGACCGGAAGGTCATCACCATTCTCCCTGCCATTTCAAAGACAGGGCGGAAGCGTGTCATCACCATTCAACCCAACCTGTGCGGCTGGCTGGAGCGCTACGGCTTGGAAATTCTGCCCACGAACGGGCGGACAGGCATTGATAAGGTTCGCGCCGATCGTGCCCTGGGTCACGATGTGTTGCGGCATTCGTTCATTTCCTACCATGTCGCCGCCTTTCGCAGCAAGGGCGACACCGCTCTGCAAGCTGGCAATTCGGAAGCGATTATCGACCGGCATTACCTCAATCTTCCCACCACAGACGAAGCTCGGGAATTTTGGGAGATCCGGCCAGCGTGACACCCCGCCGCTCAAGTTATGAGGCCGAACGCAGCCCCAGGTTTTCTTAGAAAGTGCTCTGGGAATGCAACATGGGAGTGCAATACAAATATGTTTGCTGGATAAACTCCGGGGTTTTGCTCTCCGTCAGGCCGCCCCCCCAAAAGGGGGGCGGCCTGACGCCCTCAACGAACATCTCAACGCCCTGTGGTATCTCCATCGCAACGCTGGTGCGCATGGCGCCGCGATGAGCAGTTTTTCGTCGAAACTCTTCCTCTTCTCCTGAGATTCATCCCCCTGCGCGCCCGAGGGCTGGAATGAGTTCGTCGTTCGGGCACCAGGCCTCGGCCAGCTTCCTCACCGGCGTCCCGGGCGCGGGCCGCCCCGGCTTCCGCAATGCCATCTCTCTCGACCAGTTCGCCGCCAGCCACATCGGCGCGCAGACACGATTCCCAGCCTGGCGCTGACGCGGGAGGGATCCGGCGGGCTCAGTTGGACGCGGACGGGCGCACTCATCCCCTCGGACGACTCGCCATCGAGGGTCTTCGCCCGGCTGTTCCTCGAAGGCACTTCTGC
>JANNVM010000101.1:0-1881 GCA_031414455.1 Verrucomicrobiota bacterium | reverse complement strand
CGCGCCGGCGGTCTCGCCGTCACGGGACTCTCCGATGAGGATGACGTCGGGGTCAGCCCGGAGCAGGGCCCGCAGACCGTGGGCGAAGGTGAGATCATAAAAGGGATCGGTCTGGGTTTGATTCACGCCCTCGATCTCGTATTCGATAGGATCTTCGATCGTCTGGATGTTGATGTTGTCATCGTTGATCGAATTGATGAACGCGTAGAGTGTCGTCGTTTTACCGGAACCGGTGGGGCCGGTGACGAGGACGAGGCCCTGGTCGCGTCCCATGACGTTCTTGATGATGCTCGTCTGGCGGGGGCCGAGATTGAGTTCGCTGAGTTTTTTGATGCCGTCCTGCTTGTCGAGGAAGCGCATGATGATTTTCTGGAACTCCTTGCGGTGCGGGATGGCGGCTACACGGACGTCCACGCGGCGCTGTCCGATGCGCATGGCAAAGCGGCCGTCCTGGCAACTCTGGCGCTCCTGGCCGAGGTTGGACCAGTTCTTGATCATGGCGATGTAGCGCGGGAGGCCTTCCTCCGAACAACTGTGGATGACAACCAGTTCACCGTCCACCCGGGCCCGAAAACGGGCGGTGTTGTAGAATTTTTCGATGTGGAGGTCGGAGGCGCGCATGGACAGGGCGCGGTAGATGGCCCACTGCACAAGCTGCTCGGCGGTATTGTTGGGATTGGCGGGATTGATCTTGCCAACGTCCACGGGATCAATCTCGACGATCTGCTGGGTGTCGGAATAAGTGAGTTCGCCGGCAGTCTGGCCGGGGCCGGAGTCGCGGGCGTTCTTGCTGCGATTGCGTGCGATGGCCGCCCGGATGGCGGCGGGATCGGCGAGCACAGGGACGATTTTGACCGGGTCATTGCCGCCGGAGAGCCACTCATCTTCGAAGGCGTAGTTCGACTGCCCCGCAGACATGAGATAGACGTGCTGCCGTCCGCAGAAGAGCGGGAAGACGCAGTGCTTTTCCAGCAGGGCGTCGGGGAACATCGTTTGTCCCGGTGCCTCCTCCGGATTGTAACTGTGCTGCCCGGTGGCGATGCGCAGCATGGCGACCCCGTAGTGGCGGGGAAGGAACTTTACGTCATCAAGGCTGTTAAACGGTTTCTTCTCATTCTCCTCGTAGAGCCGCGTCATCTTTTCCTTTTCCTCGGCAGACAGCGGATAGTGTTCGATAAACCATTTCAGCGCGGCCCGGATATCCTGGCCCTGGGGCGGTGTTACCTGCTCCAGCGGGTTCGAATCGTTCAGGGGTTTGAAGCCGATGCGCGCATGCAGGTCTTTGAGAATGGATTCGTACTGACCGGGATCCACGATGATGGGCACCACGAGGTTCCGGGGCACCCCCCAGAAGTCACTGGAATCCGCACGGCAGTGGGCCATGACGAGGAGTGGGCCGACCGTTCCGACGGCTACCCATGGGTCGGCGGAGCGGGAATTGCGGCCCAGCGTGCGCAGGAGATTCTCTGCCGGGATGGAGCAGGTGCTGCGCGGCAGTTTCACCGGCAGCATCCCCGCAGCGCTGGCGACGGGCTCGATATCTACGGGGGCGGCAGCCTTACCGGGAACCGGCGAGGGTATCTTTTCCTCCGGGACGATGGCCGCACCCGGAATGGGCGTGGCTTCAATCGCGTCGGGACTGACCTGACTCCAAAAGCTGTCCTCCATGCCGGAGGGCGGAACTGGATTCAGTCGGGACGACTCGGAGGTGATGGGTGGCGGGACGACGGTGCGCATGGTTTTTCAGGGAAAATCGCTGGGCGGCATCCGGGGTCACTGGGCACCCTCTGGTTTATAGCCTGACGGAAAGGAAAAGGGCTCCCGGAAGTAGTTCGCACTACTGTTGAAGCGAAGGCCGGTTCCGGACGTGCCGGTTTCGAT
>JANNVM010000100.1:0-3377 GCA_031414455.1 Verrucomicrobiota bacterium | reverse complement strand
CCCCAACCACGGCCTTGGCACGGGTGGTGAATTCTGGCGCACTTGCGGCGTCCGAGAAGCCTCCCACGTCATGAGTCATTTCCTTCAACGCCTGCTGCTGGTCGCTCTGGTTTTCCTCGGGACATTCGGAGGCCCGGCCTTCGCCCAAGTCCCGCCACCCGTCCCGGATCCCGCCCGCATGAAGCCGCTCTTTGACGGCCGCACGCTCGACGGATGGGAAGGGGACCCGAAGCTTTGGCGCGTTGAGGACGGCTGTATCGTAGGCGGTTCGCTGACGGAGACGATCAAGCAGAACGAGTTCCTCGCCACGGCGAGGCGGTTCACGAACTTCGTCATCCGCGCCCGGTTCAAGCTCACCGGTGCGTCCGGCTTCATCAACTCCGGCATCCAGATGCGCAGCGAGCGCGTGCCGGGCAGCTCCGAGATGGCCGGCTACCAGTGCGACATCGGTGATCCGACTTGGTGGGGTAGCATCTACGATGAATCGCGCCGCAACCGAGTGCTGGCCTGGTCCGACATGAAGGCGTTGGAGCCCGTGCTGAAGCGCAACGATTGGAATGACTACGTCATCCGCGCCGACGGAAACCGCATCACGACGTGGATCAACGGCGTGATGGGTGTGGACTATTTCGAAGCGGACCCGAAGATCCCGCAGGAGGGGCTCATCGGCATCCAGGTCCACGGCGGCGGCAAGGCGCTCATCGAGGCGAAGGACATCATGATTGAAGAACTGCCCGCGACACCCAAACGCGAGGGCGCGCCGGATCCGAAGGAGCCATAGCAGGCGTCTGGCTTGGAAGTGTGGCAAATCGATAAAAGTTTGCGGGCCGCGTGGAATGCCGGAAGGTACAGGGAATTGCCAGCCGGCCTTGAACCTGACGGAACTCGCCGGCGTGGAACTCACCCAGCAAATGTATGAAGTGGTGTGGCTGGAATGGCGGCACGGCGCGCGGAGTTCATGCGGCGGATGGCGCGTCCGGCGGCGGCGGGGGAGTGTCTCGCGGGGCAGAGACGGAATCCGTGCGACGGGCAGGGTAAAACTATCGGACACACTCACTCAGGATAACGCAGCCTGAAGAAGCCCCGAATGTCGGAAAGAGCAGGCAGAGGGAATGATCGGCTGATGGAACCCGGGGTAATGGTGAGCAGAGGCTGCCACGGTCCGATAAGGTCGTTGCGTGTCTCCAGGGTGACGGGTGCACCGAGGGTGAGGTATTCCGCCGCTACGCGCCTGCTGCCGCCGGCAGTCTGGAAAATGTCCCCGAGGCGCGGCACAGGATGTTGAGGTTGGCTCGCGAAGCGCACCAGCAGGCGGCTGCTGCCGTCACCGATGACCGAGTGAGACAGGCCTGATTCGGTATAGTCGGCGGCGAGGCACTGCGGCGCAGTCAGTCCCGGAAAGGCATGGGTGCCCACGCATACCGGCAGCAACCGCGCGCCGGATTCCACTAAACTCACGCCTTCCGTGAGTCCCCGTTCATCTGCGCGAGCCACTCCGCCGTAGTAGGTCAGGCCGGTGACAGGATCCATGCAGGTCATGGCCACACTGGAAGTGCAGCGCAGTCCGCAGCCGGCGACGGGGCGGTCGAGAGGCGGCGCCCCGGTGGCCCCCAGCACCCGATGGATGCCCTCGCGCGACGTTTCCACGAGCCAGTCAAGGGTGGCTCCCTTAAGATAGTAAATGGCGCGGTCTCGATTCAGCGATATGAGTTTGCCCACGGCGTCCACCCGCTGGGTGGCCCCCGGCAGGGTCGCTCCTTCGCGGAAGCCGAGGACCAGGCTTTTCCCCGGGAATTGCAGAAACCAGCAATCCTCCTGTGGACCGAGAGATGTGGAACTCGTGAAAGCCACAGCCTGATCTTCAAAGTAGAGTTGATAGGGAAAATGATATGGCGTGCCTCCATCCGGCAGGACGGTATTGGGAAGGACCACGGGTACGAGCTGCCCCGGCTGCGCGATGAAGACAGCGTAGTCCTCTGAGCCTCCGTACCAGTGGCTCACGAAGGCCACTTTGCCATGCTCGGCTCGCATGATGTTAACTTCACGGATTGGTGAGGGATAAGGCGCCTGATACAGCAGGACCCGATTTTCATCGTCGGCGCGGTCGGGATATATCCAGAACGCGAATGTAGTTTGCTCATCAAGGCCAGGCACAGGCACACGTTCGTAATAGGCACGTTCTCCGGTCCAGGGATTAGGCGCCGGACCCTCCAGCGGTGATACTGCACCGGATGGCACATGCAGAAAGCGGTCGGCATTTCCCCGGCTGGAAAGTTCTGCCAGCACCACCTCGTTCCCTCTCACGCGGTGGACGGTCCATGCGACCCACGGTGTGGAATTTGGCGGCAGCGCAGCGAGGATCTGGAAATCGCGGATGCCATTCGGCAGGGGGGGCACCGGTGCCTCCGGTACGAGGGGGCCCTGAAGCACCAGATTGTCCAGCGCGATGCCACTGACGGTGAATCGCAGCGCGGTGATGCCGGTCCATGAAGCAGGAAAGGTGAACGTCTGAAAATCCTCGATGGGCCCCTGCGATCCATCAATCTGACCGTCCAAAGTGAAGGTATGGTTTTCCACCCGTCCGTCACCGAAGACTGCCTCCACCGGCACGGCGTTGCCCGGCGGCGTCGCAGCAATGCTGTATTCGGACAAGTCCACCCGCAGCGGAGTGAATCGCGTGCCGTCCATTTGAGAGAGGGTGACAGGCGGAAGATGGGAAAGCACTGGCACTACCCGGGTGCCGTTGAAGGCAACTATTCCCGACTGCATTGCCACCGCGATCCGTCCTGCTGCCTTCAAATGAAATCCTTCCTCAAGGCAGTAATGGTAGCCGGAGACCGCCGGGTCATCGAAATCCAGCGTGATCTGCTGCGCCGCGATCAGGCCTCCGGGCACCTGCAGCAGCGACAATGAAATCAGCGAAAAGCGAAGGGAAGGCATATCCCCGCGATTCTCCCGTCTGAGCCGGCGTCGCGCAAGGATGGATGTCTTCTCCTGCCAGGACTACATGTAAGCATCGTGCCGGAATCCGGCGAAATTTTTCGGTGTAGAAAGCCGAGGGCGTTGCCGTAGGAGGGGCTGTATTTCTTATGAAGCTCACCTGCATTCTTGCCCTCCTTCTCCTTCCTCTCACCGTTCTCCGTGCCGAACCGCCGCCGGCTGCGGGTGCGAAGGCCGTGCCGCTCTTTGACGGCAAGACGCTCGACGGCTGGGAGGGCAATCCGAAACTCTGGCGGGTGGCGGACGGCATGATCGCCGGCGGGTCGCTCACGGAGCAGGTGGAGCACAATGACTTCATCGCCACGAAGAAGATCTACGGGAACTTCATCCTGCGCGCGAAGTTGCGGCTGCGGGGCACCGGTTTTGTGAACAGCGGC
>JANNVM010000099.1:0-3369 GCA_031414455.1 Verrucomicrobiota bacterium | reverse complement strand
ACCTCGCGCTGCTGACTTACGATCACGCCGTTTATGCGAACGCCTCACCAAAGATGGAAGTCAGCGGCGCGGCGGCGGTATGGCGCGTCGATTCCGGACGCAAGGCGATCACCGGTTATTCAGGGGGCGGCAGTCCGGTGGCGGAGGTCTGGTGGTCCGGTCAAGGATGGCGGGCACGCCGGCTGCCTTGACGGTTATTGCTCCCCTCTCAGCGGAAGCGGCGGGCGATAGCCGGACAGGCCCTGTGCATGATAGTGCGGGATGATCCGCACGTAGCGCTCCGCCCATTCGCGGAGCCCGGACTGTTCCTCATCAGTTAGCGTACGCACCACTTTGGCCGGCGAGCCGAGCACCATGCTGCCTGGCGGAATCTGCTTTCCCTGCGTCACCAGCGCTCCCGCGCCGATGATACTCTGCTCACCGATAACGGCGCCGTCGAGAATGATGGCTCCCATGCCGATGAGACATTCGTTGCCGATGGTGCAGGCGTGCAGCATCGCCATGTGGCCCACCGTCACGTAGTCGCCGATGAGGCATCCGTGTTCGGCGGAAAGATGGAGCACCGATCCGTCCTGAACGTTCGATCCTTTGCCGACGACGATGCGATTGATGTCACCGCGGAGGACAGTGTTATACCAAACACTCGCATCTTCACCGATGGTGACATCGCCGAGCAGCGTGGCATTGGGAGCGATGAAGGCCGACGGATGGATCACCGGCTGGCGGAGCAGAAAGGAAGGCGGCTGGATCATGGTTTTCTAAAATCTTTTATTTCAAAGTCGGCTTTATTTTTATAACAAATCAGGCGCAAAGGTTTTGACACTAAAAGGGAGAATCTCTACTGATGCCGCACCGGTAAGCGTTCCACGACGCGGATCGAACACTCAACTCAAAACCAACAATACCATGAACAAAGCAGAACTTATCGAAGCCGTACAAAAATCCCTCGGAAAAGACGCGACCAAGAAATCAGCGGGCGACGCGCTGGCCGCCGTGCTTGAGGCCATCGTGAAGGGTGTGAAGAAAGACAAGAACGTGCAGCTCATTGGATTCGGCACCTTCAAAGTTTCCAGCCGCAAGGCGCGGAAGGGCCGCAATCCGAAGACCGGCGCGGCAATGACGATCAAAGCCTCGAAGAACGTGCGTTTCGTGGCGTCCAGCGCCATCAAGAAAGGTCTGTAAGACAGCGCATCACTCTCACGGCCCGGCTCCGCACTGCGGAGGCCGGGCTTTTTTATGCCGCCGGTGCGGCCAGTTTTCACTTTCCAGCCCCGGTATCCGGTCTAAGCCATAGCGTTCGATGCCCGACGTTTCCGCCGCTCCCCCATCACCCACGAAGGCTCAAGTCTTCGTCAAACGGCTGTCCAGTACGCTGGCCCTGTGGGGCCTGGTAACCGCCGCCATCGTCGTGGGACAGGGCTGGCTGTTCTTCATTCTCCTCGGTCTTCTCGGCATGATCGGGGTTATCGAATATGTGAAGATGGACGCCTCGCTGCCCCGTCCGTGGCGGATCGGTTTCATTGGCCTCTCAGCGGCGTGGATGGCGGGGACCTTCACGTTTTGTCAGGTGAAGGGCATGGAATGGTCTCCGCTCATGGACCTTGCGTTTATCGCGATCGCCGCGATGGCGGCGTTCCTTCCCGCGCTGTTCCGTCCCCTGGAGGGCCGGGCAACCCTGTGGGCCATCGTTTATACGATGGCGGGATTCATCTATGTTCCGTGGCTGTGGAGTTTCATGACGCGGCTGCTCTTTATGCACGGCACGGATGGTCAGAACGGTGTGCATGGTGTTCCGCTGCTGCTGTTCGTGGTGGCTGCGACCAAATTCACCGACTGCGGCGCTTACGCGATGGGTTCGCTGATTGGGAAACACAAGATGATTCCGCACATCAGCCCTGGCAAGACCTGGGAAGGGGTTCCGGGTGCGTTCCTCGGAGCCGTCGCGGCGGGTCTCGCGGTTTTCTACGGCTACGGTGAGGAGCGAATGGGTTTCAGCGCCGGCCACGCCGTGATCCTCAGTCTTATCCTCGGAGCGGTGTGTATTGTGGGCGACCTTGCCGAATCCATCATCAAGCGCTGCCTCGGGGTGAAGGACAGCGGGCAGATGCTCCCCGGCATCGGCGGAGCGCTCGACCTCATTGACAGCCTGCTCTGGACGGGGCCCGTCGCGTGGTTTTACCTGAGGTATATCTGTGCAGCGTAAACGTGTCATCATCCTCGGCAGCACCGGCAGCATCGGCAGCAGCGCGCTGAAAGTGGCGCGTGATTTGCCGGATCGGATGGAGGTTGTCGGCCTCGCAGCGGCGCGCAGCGTCACGGCGCTCGCGCAGCAGGCCGCCGAAACCGGGGCGAAGCATGTCGCCCTCTACGACGAGAATGGCACCAGTGAACTGCGGGTGAAACTGCCTGCCGGCGTGAAGGTCTATGCGGGTGCGCAGGGTCTCATTGACCTCGTCACGGAGGTGGAAGCCGACATGGTGCTTGTGGCCATTGTTGGCACGGCGGGACTTCGCCCGGCGCTGGCCGCCATCGAATGCGGGCGCGATCTGGCCGTGGCCAGCAAGGAAATCCTCGTCATGGCCGGAGAGGCGGTAATGGCCGCCGCGCGACGCAAAGGCGTGCGGGTGCTGCCGGTGGACAGCGAACACAACGCTATTTTCCAGTGTATGGAAGGCCGCCGCGCTGATGAAGTCAGCCGCCTCATCCTGACAGCCAGCGGCGGGCCGTTTCGGACGTCGAGCACGGGGGAAATCGCCGCGGCTACGGTGGAGCAGGCGCTCAAGCATCCGACGTGGGAGATGGGCCGCAAGATTACCATAGATTCCGCCACGCTTTTCAACAAAGGCCTCGAAATGATCGAAGCCCGCTGGCTCTTCGACGTGGAAATGCCGCGTGTGGACGTCATCGTGCATCCCCAGAGCATCGTTCACAGCATGGTGGAATTCATTGACGGCAGTGTGCTCGCGCAACTCAGTCACACCGACATGTGTTTTCCAATTCAGTATGCCGTCACCTGGCCGGAACGGGTTCCCAACAGCCTGCCGCCGCTCGATTTTGCCTCCCTTGCGAAACTCGAGTTCGAGGCCCCGCGGCGCGCCGCATTCCCGGCGCTTGATCTCGCCCGCGAGGCGGGCACGCAGGGCGGGACCCTGCCGTCCGTCCTTAATGCCGCCAACGAAATCGCGGTCGCTGCCGTCCTCGAACGCCGCATCACTTTTCCTGCGAGTCGGGGCACCGTCGCTGCGGTCATGCAGCGGCACACCAACATCTCCCATGCCGGCCTCGAAGATATTCTCGCTGCCGACGCATGGGCGCGGGAACAAGCCCTCACCCTCCTCCCCTGACGTTGCCGCATTCCGGCCCTTCCTC
>JANNVM010000098.1:0-5327 GCA_031414455.1 Verrucomicrobiota bacterium | reverse complement strand
TGCTGGCCGATGCCCCAGGAAAAGACTGCGCCCGCCGCAGCCCACACGCGCAGGCGCAGCACGCCGTTGCCCGTGGTTTCCAATGTCAGGGCGGGACTGCCTTCCATGAGCAACTGCCGCCCTTGCGCACCGGCGTGACCGTTCACCGGGCCCGCGAAATGCTGCCCGCGCGCCGCCACCACACTCACGCCGCCCGTGCAGTCCGTGATACTGCGGAGCGTTTCACTTTCGCCCGCGGAGAAAGTAACCGCATCCAGCCCGGGGATGAGCGTGGAACTGCTCCCCGTCGTCCAGCGCGCATTCCAGGCACCGGAGGGAATTTCGACCACACCACGGGTCAGTGGAGAAATGCCAGGACTGGTGAGCGCGCTCACGCCATTCACCGCGCAAGTCATCGCGCCGCCCCACGCGAAGTGCAGCCGCCCCGCGCCGCTGCCGCTGGTTTCCAGCCAGTCGCCGGAAGTCACCGTCACCGCATCCATCCGCACCACGTCCCCGCCCTCCACCGCGGCGGGATCGCCGCCGATGCCGGTGAGCCTGCTGTCCGGCACCGCCGTCCATGGGAGGCCCGGTGCGTCCAGCGCCTCCGGAATGCTCACCACCGTCAGCGGCGTCACCGCCACCCGATCCAGCCGCCCGTGCTGATCGAAGGACGTGGAGATGGTGCCCGCCGTCTGCCAGCGCGGCGTATGCGCGCCCGACGGGACCAGATAAGAATGGCGCGACCAGCCATCCGGCAGCGCCGCCACTTGCGTGCCCGTGCGCGTATTGCCATCCACACTGAAGTTCGGGCTGTTCCGCGACACCCACGTCACCTGTGCCGGCCCGGTGAGCGGCTGCGACACCGACGCGCCCGGGTCATAGAAGAGCACCGCATCCACGCCATCCTGCGCGTCCGCGGCGGAAGCCACCGCCAGAACCCCTCCGGCGCTTTGCCAGGGCAGCGACTCCGCCTCCAACGCGGCTCCCACGCTCACACCCGGAAGCGGAGTCCACCGTACTTGGTCCACCAGCGCCATCATATTCGCGGGGATGGGGATGACCAGTTCCACCGCCGGCACCGGCGCATTCAGCGGCTGGATAAACTCCAGCGTCACGTAGCGGCCTGTCTCCAACGACGTCTGAAATTGCGTCAGGGTGCGCAGCGGCCACTCCGGCGTCACATACGTGGGTACTCCGGTGCCGATGAAATTCAGCACCAGCGACAACCGCCCGCGCCCCGTCACCGGCAGCCGCAGGCGCGCCGCCGCTGTCACAGCCGTGGCCGGCGACGGACGCAAAACCAGCACATCACCGCCCTCCGCGCTGAGGTCCGGCGTGCGCAGCGCAAACCATTCCGCTGCCGCCGTCGTCACCGTGATGTCTCCCGGGAAATTTGCCTCCACCGCCTCCACGATGCTCAACGGCTCCGCCGGCAACACCTCCACTGCATCCACCCACACCGCGTCCGCTCCGTGCGCCGTAGTCGCGTCCTTCCGGTAAAACAAATCCACCCGCTGACTGCCCGCCGGCACCTCCAGCGTCACTTTTTGCCACGGCTGTTCACCGGACAGCCGCACCTGCACCAGCCCGCCCACCGACGCCTCGAACCAGTCCGCATTCGCCTCCGTGGACGTGCGCACCCGCAATTCCATGCGCGCCGGACCCGTCAGCGTCGCGCTCAGTGCCGTGGCCCCCGTCCGCGCCAGCCGCACGGCATCCACTCCGTCAAATGTCACATCATTCTGCACCAGCGTGCCGGCAGGGTTGTTCCATGTCAGGGCCGGAGCATCCAGCGCTTCTGTAATGGTTTGTCCCCGTGCCGCCGGGACGAACCACAGTAACATCAACGGCACGACGCGAAAGGGTCTCAAGGGGGCAGGCATGGCGCGGGATGATGACTGCCGCCGCGCCGCGCGTCAATTTCCCTGTCTGACAAAAATCGCGGGGACGCCGCCGGGATCCAGTGGCAGGGCTTGCGGACGGCACCCGGCTCCGCACTCTTCTCATATGGCCATGACTCTGGAAGAAGCCCGCTCGCCTGACTCCCGGCTGCTGGAAGTGATCTCCGGCAGCCGCGCTTATGGCACCCATACGCCGGAATCGGACACTGACCTCAAAGGCGTATTCGTTCAGCCGATGGACGGATTCTATGGACTGGATCGGGTGGAGCAGATCAACAACGAGTCGAACGACATCGCGTTCTACGAAGTCGGGCGCTTCGCGGAACTGCTGGGGAAGAACAATCCCAACCTGCTGGAGATACTCTTTACGCCGGCGGACTGTATCGTCTTCCGGCACCCACTGATGGAGCATTTCACGCCTGAAATTGTGCTGTCGAAACTCTGCTGCGAAGCGTTCGCCGGTTACGCCCTGACACAAATCCGCAAGGCCCGCGGGCTGAACAAGAAGATCGTCAATCCGCAGCCGGACGAGCGGAAGGAGATCCTCGATTTCTGCTATGTGCTCGAAGGCCAGGGCAGTGTGCCGCTCAAATCCTGGCTGAAACAGCACGGCCTGCGCCAGCACGACTGCGGGCTCACCGCGGTGCCTCATGCCCGCGACACCTTCGCGCTCTATCACGACGCGCCGGACACCTTTGCCGGCATTACGCGGCCCGACAGCACGGACGTTCGCCTCAGCAGTGTGCCGCGCGAGGCCGTGCCGCTGGCGTGGATGCTCTACAACAAAGACGGCTTCAAAAAACACTGCAAAGACTGGCGCGAATACCGGGAGTGGATCACCAGCCGCAACGAATCCCGCTTCGCCGGCACGCTGGCGCACGGTCAGGGCTACGATGCCAAGAACCTGATGCATACGTTCCGGCTGCTCGACTCCGCGGAGGAAATCGCCGTCCACCGCCGTCTCACCGTACGCACGCCCAACCGCGACTGGCTCCTGCTGGTGAAAGCCGGCGCGTTCACCTACGACGAACTCCTGACACAAGCCGAAGAACGCATCGAACGCATCCATCGGTTATATGAAACGAGCAGGCTGCCAGATGTGCCGGACCGGGCGGCCCTTGAGCGGGCGGTCATTGCCATTCGGCGGGAATGGTACTGGAGCCAACAGCCGCGTTGATTCTTCCGATTCAGACCAACACTTTAAAGAGTCGCCCCAAACAAAGCGCCGACCCCGGCAGTCAGCGCCATCGCCAGCGCGCCCCAAAACGTGACGCGAGCCGCCGCCCGCAAGACGGGTGAGCCCCCGGCACGTGCCGCAAGAGAACCCAACAGCGCAAGAAAGAACAGAGAACTGCCCGAAACCGTCCAGACGAGCGCAGTGGCAGGCACTGAGACGACGATCAGCAGCGGCATGGCCGCACCGACGGCAAAAGTGGCCGCGGAAGCCAACGCTGCTTGAATCGGCCGCGCACTGAGCGTTTCGGAGATGCCCAACTCGTCGCGGGCGTGAGCGCCAAGGGCGTCTTTGGCCATCAATTGCGTGGCGACCTGATCCGCCAGCCCGGCGTCGAGTCCGCGCGCGACGTAGATGGCGGCCAGTTCCGCATGTTCGTGTTCTCCGTCGGTGGCCAATTCCCTGCGCTCCCTGTCAAGATCGGCACGTTCGGTATCCGATTGAGAACTGACCGAGACGTACTCGCCGGCTGCCATGGACATCGCGCCCGCGATCAGGCCCGCAATGCCGGCGACCAGCACGCCACTGTGGCTGGAATCGGCGGCAGCCACACCGACGATCAAACTGGCAGTCGAAACGATGCCGTCGTTGGCGCCAAGGACGGCGGCACGCAGCCAGCCAATGCGGTGAGTGCGGTGACTTTCGGTGTGTCTCATGGTAAAATGGTGCGGGCAGATGTCCTAACTTAATTTGCGGAATGAGGAAAATCACCGCGGCAGCGCGGGCGCGGGCAGCAGGGGATTGTCCACATCCTCCGGCAGCGGTGGCTCGACAAGAAGATTGCCAGGATCGCGGCGGGGGTCGGAGGAATGGACCGGCGGCATGGTATGGCCGGGGTCGTCGAGGGTGCTGACGGGAAGGTTTTCCGGACGGATGGAGGAAGGGTCCACGGAGAGAGTGTTTGCAGGAGCGCTGCTGCCGGTGAGGGGAGCGGCGGCGACGGGCACGAGCTTTGACTGGGGGGTGCCGCCTTTCAATTGAATGACGGAGTCGCCTTTTTGGGGCGTGCCGGAGAGGATGTCGGCCGCGAAGAGGTTCGGGTTTTTGCGCTCGGGCGTCACCCGGAGCTTCGCGCTGCTGCCCTGGCACTGGAGATCCTGGCCGGTCTCAAGGATCAGGCCGTTGCGGGCCCGGATGAGCACGAAACCGTTGTCGGAATTCACGAGGATGACTTCGCCCGCGGCCTTTTCACCGAGGCGACTGCTGGCTTCACTGGCGGAGGCGGCGCTGAGTTTTTGGAGTTCCTTCTCGCGCTGTTTGGCGCGGGCTTTCATGCTCAGGTTGTACAGGTTGCCGCAGCCTGTGAGCAGCAGGCAGAGGAGTAGAATGGAGGGACGCATGACGTGCCGAGTGTGGCGCAGGCCGGGCCGGGGCGCAATTCCGTTCGCGGGATGAAGCCGCGCTCCCGTACTTCCCGGGTTGGCGCAACCCGCCGCCGCGTGCTACGCTCGCGCCTGTATGCATCTCAGATTTCCCGCCATTTTCACTCTAGCGCTCCTGCTGCCGGCCAGTGCGCCGGCCGATCGCGGCACGATTACGGAGCAGGACAAAAAGTGGTGGGCGTATCAGCCGGTGCCGGATTCCGTGGCTGTTCCGCAAGTCCAGCCAAAAGAGGAATGGCTGCAAAAGTGGGCGCGGAACAGCGTGGACGCTTTCATTCTGGAGAAACTGCTGGCCGCCGGCTTGATGCCCGCGCCGGAAGCGCCGCGCGAGGTGCTGGTGCGCCGGCTCTATCTCGACGTCACGGGAATGCCACCCACCGCGGCGCAGTCGCAGGCCTTCGTCAATGACAACGCGCCGGACGCATGGGAGCGGCTCGTGGATTCCCTGCTCGCCAGCCCGCACTACGGCGAGCGCTGGGCGAAGCACTGGCTCGACCTCGTGCGCTACGCCGACAGCGACGGCTACAAGGCGGACGATTACCGGCCTGACGCATGGCGTTATCGCGACTATGTCATCGCTGCGTTCAACAGTGACAAACCGTTCGACCGCTTCGTCCTGGAGCAGCTCGCCGGCGATGAGCTTTTTCCTGACAATTCGGAGGCGCTCATTGCCACGGGTTATCTGCGCTGCGGCATCTACGAATATAACAATCGCGACGTCGTCGGGCAGTGGACGGCCATTTTGAATGACATCACCGACACCACCGCGGATGTCTTTTTGGGCATGGGGCTGCAGTGCGCGCGCTGCCACGATCACAAGTTCGATCC
>JANNVM010000097.1:0-3547 GCA_031414455.1 Verrucomicrobiota bacterium | reverse complement strand
CTGTCCCGCGAAGATGAAGACCTTGACGGGCTTCGGGTCGCCGGCTGCCGGCAAAAGCACGGTGAGTAGAATGGTGAAAGCGGCGAACAGGGGGAGGGTTCTCATAGATATTCCGCAGTCAGGCGCGGACTCCACTGGTGGAGCGTGCGCCGCCGAACGCAATCTACTTTAGGTGCGACAGATAGCTGGTCTCAGTCTCCCCGTAGCGGTTCACCTTCACGGCAAAGTGAAACCCCGCCGCCGCCGCATCCGCTACCTGCAATCCCGCCAGTTTGGAATGCTCCACCGAGTGAATCCGGTCCGGCAGCAGCGACCACTGGGAGTGGCGGGTTACAGCCGCCATTTACAATCACCGTCGGAGGCGCATTTCAAAACGGTGGGACGAGTGGACTGCGGCATGGCTAAAAATGGCGGCCCCAGCCCGCCACTCCCAGTAAGCTCGCGCAAAAACCCGCTCCAGCAGCAATCGCGTGGCATAGCGATAGAGCAGATACTTCGTGTTCTGAAACTTCTCCGGCTCCGCGATCAGCGGCTTGTACTCCAGCACACTCACCGTGCGCATGGGCAGCTCCCCGATGCGCCGGATGTAAGGCACTCGCTGCTCGTGCTTCAAATCCACGAAATGCAGCGGCGTCTTCGGTTCCTTCCGCAACACCTCGCGCACCGCCTTGAGGCACGACACCATTTGCAAATCGTTCACCTGCCGGATCACCGCCGCCGACAACACAAACCAGCGGGTGCTCCCGCTGCCGTCGTCGTTGAACACAAATTCCTCGTCCCCGGACTCATCAATGTAGGCAACGAAGGACGGTTTCATGGCGCAGGCTTCTTTCCGGTCAGGCTTGCGCGTCTGTCCCGAAGTTCAACCCCGGTTCCCGCTCCCCGCCGCAGGCGCATAAAACCAGGTAGGGACAGGCTCCCGCATGTCCCACTTCAAGTTTGCCGGCGTCTCAACGCCGGGCGGCGCGGAGCCTGCTGGACAGCACAACGCCCCCACGGCGAAAGCCATCGCGCAAACCTCCTGCTCTGCGGAATCGCTCCTGAGTGGCTCCCGCCGCGGACACTCTCTCTGCCGACTCCGCAATGCTTCGCGCCTCCTCCGCCCGCGGAATCGTCGGCTCAGACGCAGCATTCGCCCCACCATCTCAGGCTCCGCCTCCACCAGACAGCCCGCCGCCCGCAAGCGGTTCAATGCCAGCGACTTTCTCAATTACTGGTGTGGCCAGTTGTTTCCTGGTGTGGCCAGTTGTTTCCTGCAAAGCTCAAAATTTCCAAGTGGAGAACCCGCTTCGCCGCCTTCACTTTCCATCCCCCACCGGCAAACGGCTGGAGCATTCGTCTTCCGGGAGCTTGATTCAAGGGTCGTTGTTTTGCGGAACATATATCTGGATCGAGGATGGCAGCGGGAGAGGCGCTGTGTAAGACGGGTAGTCCGGGCGGGGAACTGCTTTGAACCCAGCGGCATCAGCCGCCGATTTCCAGCAAAAGCCGGGCCATTCTATTTCTTTTGCGCCCGCGCAGTTCTCGCCTACGGACGGCACTTCCCGTTTCATCCCCGTCACTGGCGCTCGACCTTCAATCGAAAGTAAACAGGCCTGTTCGGGTTCAGCACGGGCAGAAAAGCCGGGTGCACAATGAACTGCTGGCTCTCATAACCCAACCGGGGAGTATTCGGGAAGGTGGCGAACAGAGTCGTCGGTAGCGACCATGACTGGAGATCGAACGACGCTTGGACGGTATAGGTGATGCCTGAAATGCCGCCTGTTGGGCGAACTACAGTGAACGCGGGCTGGACCACATTGCCGGCTGTCGTCATGGATGGTTGCGGGAGCTTATGGGTGTCTCCTGCAAAGGGATTCATGCCGAGGGCCACCTCCATGAGAAGGGGAACGCCGTCGCCGTCAGAGTCCGAGTCATCTGCCAGCGGGAGGCTATTCTTCTGGCCGGCAGTGACCTTGCCGATTTGGAATGTGAACGGAAAATACTGAGCGGGATTATAGTCCACGGAGGTTGCTGCGGTTCCCAAAATGTTGGCTCCATACCACGCGGCGCTGTTGTTGGCCGCCGAATTGCCAGCGAAGCGAGCGACGGTATCGGGAGTATAACCATTCGCCTCGATGGCGGGAATTGGCACCGTGAGGTCGGCGGTGCCAGGAAAAATGAACCCTTCGAGCCTATAGCTTGAGTTCAGGAGGTCCGGTTGCGCAAAGAATTTCATCGCCACTGAGTCGGAGAGCTGGCTCCATGGAACCGGTGTGTTGAAGACATGATCGTCCGGCCCTATCATCCAATCCTGCGTACCATCGTCGAGGTCATCTCCTATGAGTCCCCGGAAGTTTCGGACTAAGAGCACTGTCACCGCACCGTTGTCCGAATACCGCCCGATATCATCGGGATCCATCGTTTCCGGCGCGAACAATCGGGTTGCGAACTCCGGAGCCGCGCCGCCGGTCCAAGGCATCGCGGAATCGTATCGGGCACCCGTTAACAGCAGACCGTTGGTGCCCGTGGCTGCACCGTCGAGATCCCAGACCTCAAGGACCCGGCCCGTGCCCGGCCCGTCATTGTCAATCAGCACCACGCTGTAGCCGTTGGTGCTCATGGCGGAGTTGTCGGCGGTGCGCAATTCCACGAATTCCTTGTTATTGTCTGCGCCGGGCGGGTTGATGTTGATCTCGTTCAACAGCAGGCCGACGGCATCGTTGGGAGTGGCAGCGACGTTCTGCCGCCCCGGGCTGGCGGCGCCTTTGAACACGCCGAAGTAACTGTTGCCGTAATCGAAACTGGTCCCGGTGTTCCCGCTCAGTTCGCCCCCAAACCATGCGTTTGCTGAGATTGCGCCCAGATTCCCTGGATAGCGCGATACGTTACCGGGAGCGAAGCCGATCGCCGGGAGAACCGGCACCCCGCCGATTCCGTTGGCGGTGGAGATGCCATCCACCAGAGTCCACAGAGGCGTCGCGTCCAGGATGCCGTCGTTGTTCGCATCAATATCCGCGCCCGGGGTAGCTGGAACTCCGGTCGCAGTGGCCGGGGTATAGGCCACGAGCAGGACCCTGACGCCGTTGTTCGGCTCGATACTGTCGGGAGTGAAAGTGAACCCGCCCTCGTTGTTGACCGTGCCGTTCGCATTGGAGGAAACCGGATCGTCCCGAACGGTCCGGGAGGAGAAAAATGGAACGATGACGTTCGCGTCTTCATTTACACCGTCAGCGAAAATCGCCAACCGGTTGGCACCGGTGGACTGGCTGCGAAGGTCAATCACTTTTTTGACCAGACCACTGTTTCCAGGCGTGGCGTCGAGGATGATCAGCCAGAGGTTCGTCATCAGGGCGTGAGGCTCCGCACTAATCACTTCGATATACTCCGTAATGTCAGGAGTCGTCGGAGGATTCAGGTTGATCTCGTTGATGAGGAAGGTTCCGGTCACGGGCGGGGCGGCGTTGTAATTGTGCCGGCCGGGTGAAGCGGCACCGCGGAAGGCAGTGCCCGATCCGGTGATATTGTAGCCATTCCGGTAGGCCAGAGCATACGGGCTGTTCGAACC
>JANNVM010000096.1:0-8601 GCA_031414455.1 Verrucomicrobiota bacterium | reverse complement strand
CGCTGGCGGCGCAAATCAAGGCAACGAAAGCGCTCGGCTGGCATCACATCGAAATGCGCAATGTCGAGGTGCCAGGATTCACCAGCGGCAATGTGCATGACATTCCGGACGAAGCCTTCGCCAGCCTGACGGACACTCTCGAAGCGGAGGGCATCAGCATCTGCGGCTTCGGTTCCACCATCGGCAACTGGGCAAGTCAGATCACCGATCCCTTCGATGTCACGCTGGAGCGCGCCGCTCGCGCCATCCCGCGGATGCAGCGGCTGGGGACGAAGCTGGTCCGGGTGATGAGTTATGCCGTGCGCAAGGATGCTAACGGCAACGATTTGCCCGACCAAATGGCACCGGAGCGATTCCGCCGGCTTCGGGAATTGAAGGCACGCTTCGACGACGCGGGAATTTCCATGGTCCACGAGAACTGCATGAACTACGGCGGCATGAGCATCCGCCGGGCACTGGAGACTCTCGAAAACGTGCCCGGGCTGCGCTGGGTGTTCGACACCTGTAATCCCATCTTTAACACAGACCGCGACAATCCCCCTTACATGCAGGATCCGTGGGCGTTCTATCAGGCCGTGAAGCCCGTCATTTCGCACATCCACATCAAGGACGGTCACTACAATCCGGCGAAAAAGGACTGCGACTATACGCTGCCCGGCGACGGCGAAGGTCAGGTCGAAAAAATCCTGACCGATCTCATTGGCAGCGGCTACGAGGGCTTCATCAGCATCGAGCCGCATACCGCCGTCGTCTTTCACAGCGCCGGCGAAGTCAGCAACCTTGACCCCGCCGCCAAAGCGCAGGAACAGTACGAAAGCTACATCGCCTGCGGCCGGCGCATGATGGAACTGCTCCGGAAAATCCCCGTCGTCTGAGGCCATCCCTTCCCCATTCCGCATTTTTCATGTTCCGCCCTGCCATCACCGTCACCTTGCTGCTCCTGTTGATGCCGGAGCTTATTCGTGCCGTACCCCAGCGGTTCGAAAGTCCGCCGCACGACTACTGGACGCGACCACTAACCGATCCGTTCACAGAGTGGCTGAATAAAGTGCAGCGCGGCGAAACGACCGCGCCGTCGGGCGATGAACTCGCGGTCGTCAGGGCCTATCTGAAAATCTTCAACGTGCCGGTTTCGTCCCAGATGATCGTCTATTCGGCCACCAGCCGGCAGCGCATCATCTCACCGGGACGTCCGCGGGCGCTCTATTTCAATGAGGACCTCTACATCGGCTTCGTCCCGGGAGGTCGCATTGAAGTCGCCTCCATTGATCCCGCCGCAGGGCCGGTATTTCGCATCTTCGACTTTCCCCGCGGCGAGCGTGCTTCGATTCAGCCTGACCGCAGTGATCGCTGCATGCAATGCCACGCCGGGCATGACAACAACCAATTGCCCAAGCTCGTCATTGATTCCGTTATCGTAAATGACGAAGGCGGTTCCCTGGAAACCTGGCGCACCGCCAAGTTCGGTCACGACGTGCCGCTCCCGGAGCGCTTCGGCGGGTGGCATCTCACCGGCGGGCATCACATGGCGACACACCACGGCAATACGCTCGGCAACCTCAGCGGCGGCAAACTCACCGTGATGCCGAATCCCCCCGGCAATCTCTTCGATCTCGCACGCTACCCGCTGCCGACGAGCGACATCCTTCCGCAGTTGCTGCACGACCATCAGGCAGGCTTCCACAATCTCCTCACCGAAGCCGTCTATCGGCAGCGCGAACTGCTCGCCGCCGGCAAGGGAACTCTAACGCCGGCTGACGAAACGGAACTGAATCGACTGGCGGGTGAAATCGCCGACTACGTGCTCTTCAAGACCGAGGCCAGGCTACCCGCCGCCGGCGTCACCGGCGATCCCGCCTATGTCACCGACTTCCGTGCGAACCGCCGCGCCATCGCCGGTGATCATTCCCTGAAGGACTTCGAACTCAAGACCCGCCTCTTCCGTTACCGCTGCAGCTACATGCTCTATTCGCAACACTGGACGGAACTGGATCCGGGCATCAAAACCCGCTGCTGGTCACGACTGAAAGTGCTGCTCCACGAAACCGGTCCCGGCCATGCCGCCTGGCTGCCCGCGACCGAACGCACCGCCATCCGCCGCATCCTAGCCGGCACCCTCACCGACGCCCCCGCTGAATGGAAATGACCACCTCTGACATCCGCATCCGCAGCACGCGTCCGCTCATCTCGCCTGCGATTCTCGAAGATGAACTGCCGCTGTCCGCTGCCGGTGCTGCGACCGTGCAGGCCGGACGCCGCGCCGTCGCTGACATCATTATGCAGAAGGATGACCGCCTGCTCGCGGTCGTCGGGCCGTGCTCCGTCCATGATCCCGCGGCGGCGCTGGAATATGCGGAACAGCTCCAACCGGTTGCTGCCCGACTCGCCGGCGACCTCCTCATCGTCATGCGGGTGTACTTTGAGAAACCCCGCACCGTCGTAGGATGGAAAGGACTGATCAACGACCCGGCACTCGACGGCAGCTTTCAGATCAACACCGGCCTGCGTCTCGCCCGGCGCCTGCTGCTGGATGTCACCGCGACCGGGCTGCCCATCGCGACAGAGTTCCTCGACAACACTCTCGGTCAATACTACGCCGACCTCATCTCCTGGGGAGCCATCGGTGCGCGCACGGTGGAAAGCCAGATCCACCGCGAGCTGGCGTCAGGATTATCCATGCCCGTGGGATTCAAGAACCGCACCGACGGCGACCTCCATGTGGCCGTGGATGCCATCGTGTCTGCGCAGCACCCGCATTGTTTTCCATCTCTCACCCATGAAGGCGCACCGGCTGTCCTGACCACGGCAGGCAACGAGCACGGTCACCTCGTGCTGCGCGGCGGCAGTCGCACCGGGCCCAACTACGCAGCCCCTCACATCGCGGAAGCCGCTTCGCTCCTCGCAAAAGCCGGGGCCCCTTCGGTTGTGCTGGTTGATTGCAGTCATGCGAACAGCGGCAAGAAGCACGACCGCCAGCCGGCCGTCGCCGCCGATCTTGCCTCGCAGATCGCTGCCGGCCAGCGCGCCATCATCGGTGTCATGATCGAAAGCCACCTCGTCGCCGGAACGCAGTCCGTGCAGCCCGGCGTTCCCCTCACTTACGGCCAGAGTATCACCGATGCCTGCCTCTCCTTCGACGACACCGTGCCGGTGCTTGAGAAGCTCGCCGCCGCGGTGAGAAGCAGGCGTTCGGAATAAACGGGCACAGTCTAACCCGGCCACAGCGACAGTGAGGTCGTCCGCGACTATCACCTCCCGGTCAAAGTAAACGACCATGCCTGCCCCTTCCCGCAAGGAGGCCACCCAGTTCCTCCACTTCCTCCTCACCGATGAGATGCAGCGCCGCCGCACCCGTAGAGGGGACTTCCAGTCCCCCGGTCTTTCTTCTTTCCCTCAAGACACTTCAAACGCAACGGCTGGGGACTGGAAGTCCCCACTACGGCCGCAGGAACCAACGGCAGCGCAGGAAGAAGCGGCTTCCGGGCGGGTTGGTGATGCGGCAGGAGAAGCGCTCGCTGTCGCCGCTGGTAACGCGGCTATCGATAACAACAGCGGCGTCTGCCCATGTATTAAGTTCGGTGGCTGACTGGATGACGAAATCCGCATCGTCAGCGGACAGCGCGCGGGTGACTTCAATAATCCAGTCACCGGCGGCGTTCTGCGTTACCAACGGCAGGTGGTCGAGGCCGGGGACACCGGGATTGCTGCCGGTGCCGTATTCGACGACGGGCAGGAGTCCGTCACTGTCACCGTCCTCTGTATCCGTCGCGATGCCGGCGGCGGATTTCCATGCGGTGTAACCAGTGCCGTCAGTGGAGAGCGGCGTGCCGTTCGTGGTGGCGGAGGCGCGCCAGCTCAGCGCGGCGTTGAGATCAGTGGCTGCGGCGGGGTCAATAAGCACCAGACTGCGCCCGCTGCCGTCGGCTTCTACGGGCCAGACACCGGTGGTACCGTAGGTGAAGTTCAGAATTTCAGCGCCGGCGGCGGATGCGAGCCGGATCAGTTCACCGGCATTCTCAAGGCGATCGTTCAGATATTCACCCGCGATGGAGCCGAACGAAATGCCAGGATACCGCGCGGCGAAGGCGTTGCGGTTGCTGACAATGATGACCCGCTGGCCGGGCGCGAGCAGAGTGTTCAGCGGAAAGGTGAAATCAATGCCCGCGGTGAAGCGGCTGCCGGACAAGTCAATACTGCCCGCGGCGATGTTCATCAGTTCGATGAACTCGAAATCGTCCGAGTTAGAGAATCCCGCGACTGCCTCCGCAGGTGAGGGATCCGCGGGGTGATAGTTCAATTCACTAACCATGATGCTGGAGGCGGACGCAGGCGTGCCGGTGAAATAATAGCCGGTGGACGGAGCGCTCCACAGCGTCGCGGTTTTGGCCCTGGCAAAAAGGAGTGAGCTGCCGGAAATGGTGACGGAGGCACCGCTCGCCAGCGTTAGGGCAGCCGGGCTGACCGCTCCGCCGCTCAGACGCGGATCACTGCCGTTGAGCGTGTAGTAGATCGTGCCCTGGGCGGCGGTGAGAACGACGGAGCCGGTTTGTCCGCCGGCGGGATTGCGCAGAGGCCGGGGCACAAACTGCGCATCCACCCATGCGGTGCGGTTCGTGAGCCAGGTGCGCATGATGTCCATTTCATCGCTGAAGGTCGCGGTCGTTCCTGCGTCCGGGCCGTCGCGCGGCGGGTAAGACGTCCACTTGGCATAATTGCGCACGGCAGCTTCGCTGAGATCGCCCTGGAACTGTGTGACCAGTCCCGTGAGGCTGGCATTTGTGAGAGTGCTGTCACGGAGTTCGGCCCAGCGGTCGGTAAAGCGCTGCCAGAAGTCAGGCTCGGTCCAGAGAAACTTCCACCAGCCCCACGTCATAATATCCGTGGCGGGCTGAGTGGCGCTCCAGCCGGTGAAAGCGGTGCTGCGGGAATCACTGGAAGCCATGGTGCGGTCGAAGTCCCAGATGGGCCCGGCGAAGAGCTTTCCGCCACGCGGCTTATACATGTAGGTGCTCAGGCGGAAGCAGTCGGCATTCTGCGAAAGGATGTTGAGCAATCCATGATCCACCCACGAGTCGCGGTCGATGTAGCCGGTGTAGTGGAGACCAGTCGCTGGATTGATCCTGTTGGGCTGCACGACGGCATCTTCGAATGCCTGGATGTAATTGCGAATGTAGGCCGACTGCGGCGCTGGGATCGCCGGTGCCGGCGCGGGCATCTCCTCGGGGTAGCCGTAGTTGAGCCTGACTTCCGAGCCGAATGGCTCAGTGAGCGGGAAGTTGCGGCTTGTGACCCAGCCGGTGGTGCCGGGATCAAGGCGGTCCACTTTGACAATGTAGCCGCCCGTGACGTCATCGCCGGTGAGGTCGTTTTTGTCGAGCCGCTCGATGTCAATTCGGTCATCGCCGCGCTCGGGCTTTTCCATGATGGCATAGACGCCCATATAGTCGCCGGGATAGTCGAGTATGCCGTCGTTGGTGTTGGCGAAAACCTCCACGAACCGCCAGTGCGACGCCCAGCGACCGATGCGGTTGCTGAACTCGTACATGAACGGATTGCGGATCATGCCGCGGTCGTAGTCGTAGTTGCTCTGGAGGATCCAGTCAGCCTCAGGTGCCATGCCGAGCGGCGAGACGGGTGTGTCTTCGCCGGTTTCGTCCCATGCCTCGATGTTCATGGAATACTTCGCCCATCCGGCGGACGAAGAGCCGCGCACCACCATGCGGCCGCGCGTCGCGAGCACGGGAGCATTGATCAGGGCGGTGCGGTTCGAGGTGGCTGCGCTGGGCTCAAACATCGTCCAGAACATCGGCGTGTTCGAGTTCGGTTTGCCGAGGCCGAAGTTGTCCACGACGACGACCGGCAGATTGGATGTAAACGAAGCCGCGGCGCTTCCTAACTTCACGTAGGTTTCGGTATGCACAAGGCCCGGAGCGAATCCCGCCACTGTTTCAAAGGCCCGCGCGCGCACCATGGTCGTCGAGCTGATGGTGAGCGGTACGGTGTAGAGTGTTGAGGCCGCGGTCGGTTCGGTCCGGTTGGTCGTGTACCGGATCGCCGCCGTTGGCGATGCCGTTGTCAGGGTAAGGGAAACGGAAGCCGTCGTGAAGGTCTGCGAAGGAATGCTGAAAACAACGTCGCCTGCCGGTGCGCCGGCGGTGGTAGTGTTGGCTGCACCGGGCGTCGGAATTTGGAAGGGCGCGTAGTTGCCGCCGGATGCGGGAAGTTTGAGGCCATAGGACCAGTATTCCGGCACGACCGGGTAAGCCGGCGTCCATTGCGTCACCACGGTCGCCGCATCGGGCTGCACAAACGCGAGAAACTCCCCCCCGGTGGCGAGGCGGAAATTCGTGTGCAATTGCTGGCCACTTACCGCGCGGTCCTTGTTCGATGCGAAGACCACGAGGTAACCGTTCGCCGGAACGATTGTCGGCGCGGGGAAGCGCCACTTGTTGAGCCGTCCTGCATTATCCGTCAGGAAGTAGCCGCCAATATCCACAGCGCTGGCAGCGGGATTGTGGAATTCGATCCAGTCCTGCGGTGTGCCGTCGCTGTCGCAGTAGGGATGGGGGTCGTCGTTGTCCGTGGCGGCGACGAATTCATTCAAATAAACCGTGACCGGCGTGAAGGCCGTCGTCACAAACGTCGCGGTGGACGCAGCCCATGATGGACCCGCGGCATTCTCCGCGCGGGCGCGGAAATAGAACGTCGTCGTGGCCGTGAGATTCGTCACGAGGCTGCTGAAATCGCCGGCTTGCAGGCCGCCATCCGACGAGAACGCCCACGCCCCGGCGTTCGTACCGCCGTCCGCCGGGCCGTAGTAGAACGTGACCGTGGTCTGGGCATTGCCCGTGCTGGTGAGGCGGCCGTTGAGGTTGGCGGAGAAGGCATTGATCTGCGTGGCGGCGAGATTTTCCACCACCGGCAAGGCGGCGACCGGCGTGGTGAAGGTGGCTGTCGCTGGTGCCCAGACGCTGCCGCCTTCGTTAACTCCGAAGGCGCGGAAGTAATACGGCGTGCCCGGCGAAAGTCCGCCCAGCACCGTCGTCGCCGTGGTATTCACACCGCCGAGCGAAACCTGGTGCTGCCACGCCGCGGGATTCGTGCCGCCGTCGGCAGGACCGTAATAGAGCGTGATCACGGGAGTCTTGCCTCCGGTGCTGGTCACCGTCGCTCCGACACGGGCGGTGGCGATGGTGAGTTCCGCAGCGGCAAGATTCGTCAGGGCCGGCGGTCCAACCGGGGTGGTAAACTCCAGGGTCGGGGACGCCCATTTGATACCGGCGGTATTCTGGGCGAAGCTGGTGAAATAAAATCGCGTGAACGGTGCGAGGCCGGCGAGGCCGGTGGAAAACGCGCCGGTTTGCGGCCCCAGATTGACCGCATTTTGCCAGTTTCCCGGAGTGTTGCCGCCGTTCGACGTTCCGTAGTAAAGGGTCACGTTAGGCGTCGTTATGCCAACATTCGTAATGGTTCCGCCCACCGTTGCGCCTGTGGCAGTAATCGCGGTGGCCGCGCTGTTGGTGACCTGAGGAAAATTCGGATCGTCAGATGTGATGAACTCAAGAATGTTCCCCGCCCAACTGCTCCCGGCGCTGTTTTCCGCGAAGGATGTAAAATAGTAACGGGTAAGCGGCAGCAATCCTGTGATCCCGGTCGAGAAGCTGCCGGTTTGCGGCCCGAGGTTCACCGCAGACTGCCAGTTGGCAATGGTGGTGCCGCCATTCCCGGTTCCATAGTAGAGGGTCACGTTAGGGGTATCCACTCCGGCACGGGTGATGCTTCCCCCCACTGTCGCACTGTTGGCCGCGATGCCGATGGCAGCGGTGTTGGACACAAGAGGCGCATTCACATTGTTGTCCCGGTAGAACATGATCTCCTGCATGCCTGAGTTGTTGGCGGCACCCGTCGTCGCCGTCGCATCCAGCCGCACGTAACGCGCATTCACCGGCGCGAACGTCTGCGTGTAGCCCCACGCGACCGAACCAGGCGCAAAGCTCAGTGTCGCCACGGGTGTGGCAAAGGTGGAACTGTCGTCATCAAAGATCAGGTTGAACGCAGTGGTGCGGTCCACCGCAGGAATGCGGTCGAAGAAATCGAATCCATTGACCGGCATCACACTGCCCATGTCGAAATCCACAAACATTCCAGCACCGAGACTGGCGCAGGCATACTCCAGATTGCCACCGCGACCGGCATTGCCGTTCACCGCATTGGCGCGCGCATAGGTGGCGTTGAACTGCGTGGCCGAATTGTAAGCCGTCACCGGCGTGATAAGCGCACTGCCGGCCGGAGCATTGAGAAACCGCATCTCCGCGCCGCCGAGGTTTTGGGAAGTGCCGGTGGAGGTGGCCACTTCCCAGCGGGCGTAGCGCGCCGTGGTCTGAGTGAAAGCTTTGACAGGAGTCGACAGCGTCGTCCCCGCGCCGGTCAGGGTGAAGACAGTGTCTGTCGCGTCAAAGCTGGCATCATTGCTGAGGATAAGCCGGTAGCTGCCGATGACATCCACAGCATTGTTCCTCGTCATCAGCAGCATCCTGTCCATGGTGACGGGAGCACCAAAATCCATCTGGATCCACGTCCCCGCCGTCGTGGAATAGGCTG
>JANNVM010000095.1:0-14506 GCA_031414455.1 Verrucomicrobiota bacterium | reverse complement strand
TCTGCCGCCAGGCGGCAGGCGAGGGGACCTCGACCCGGCCACAGCTTCCCGCCGGCTGGCGCTGCGCCTCGTGTTCCGGAATCCCGGGTCGGCGGCAGCTCTGCAGGCGGAGGTCACCGGCGTGGAAGGCGACGGCTGGTATCTTCCCTAACGCCCGTCGGGAGGAGGATTGCGTCCCGGCGGCGGATTCCATCTTGCATTTCGTCCCCCGGCATCCAGGCATGACGGGTGAAATTGTCCTCCCCGGCAGCCCGTGCTGATGCGTCGCAGTTGTCCCGGGCGCTGATCCTCATGGTGGTGGCGTTCGTGATCGCCTGCGTGCTGCGGTTTCCCGCCCGCGAAGTCAAGACAATGCACACGGACGAGGCCACGCAGGCCGTGAAGCTGCACGAGATGATGGAGGGGGAGTATCATTACGACCCGAAGGACCACCACGGCCCGACACTGCTCTACAGCGCCGTGCCGCTGCTGTGGGTGACGGGCACGGACTGGGAAGAGGCGACGGAAAGCCGGTTGCGGCTGGTGCCGGTGCTCTATGGCGTGGCGCTGCTGCTGTTGCTGTTGCTGGCAGGCGACGGCATGGGAAAAATGGCGCTGGGCTGGGCTGCTTTGTTCATCGCGGTCTCGCCGCTCATGGTTTTCTACAGCCGCTACTTTATCATGGAGGTGCTGCTGGTGGTTTTCACATGGGGCTGCATCGGATGCGGCTGGCGGTTCTTCATGACGCGGCGGGTATCGTGGCTCGCGTGGGCCGGCGTCTTCGCAGGGCTGATGCACGCAACCAAGGAAACCTGCGTGCTGCATTTTGCGGCGATGGGGGTCGCCTTGCTGGCGGTGTATGTGGCGGAGTTTTTCTCGGCAGGCGCGGGGCTGGGCGTCGTGAACCGGGCCCGCAAGGCACCGATCCAGCGGTGGCAGTTCCTTGTGTTCGTGGCGAGTGCCGCGGCGACCAGCCTCGTGCTCTTTTCCCAGTTCTTCACGGAATGGCGCGGCGTGTGGGACAGCGTGGCCACTTATCTGAACATGCTCGGCCGCGCCGGCGGCCAGGGACACGAAAAGCCGTTCGGGTATTATGCGGGGCTCCTGTGGGGAGGATCCATTTCGGGCCGCGAAGCAGAGAGCGGCCTTGGCTGGCAGGGATTCAAATGGCTCGCGGGCATTGACGGTGATGCGCGCCGGGCGGTGGTTACCGAGGCGGTGCTAATGGTGCTGGCGGTGATCGGATGTTTCGCGGCCTTCACGGCGAAGGCGGAGCGGAATCAAAGCAATCACCTCGTGCGCTTCCTCGCTGTCTATGGTCTGGCGACGTTTTTCATTTACTCGGTCATCAGCTATAAGACGCCATGGTGCATCATGGGGGCATGGCACGCGCTGCTCATCATGGCCGGGCTCGGCGCGGAGAAGGTGGTGCGGGTTTTCTGGAACCTGTGGGGACAGCGGGTGATGATCGGCCTGCTTGCGCTCGCGGCGGCGCATCTGGCGCTGCAGTCGTACCGGGTTACGCGGGACTTTGCGAAGGATTCGCGCAACCCCTACAACTACAGCATGACGGCCCCGGATGCTGTGGCGTGGGTGGAAAAGTTCCACCGGTTCGCGGAGTTGCATCCTGACGGCTACCGGATGCGCATTGATCAGAGCGACTTCAGTGGCGGCTGGCCGCTGCCGTGGTATCTCACGCGGCAGTTCCCCAACTATCACTGGAAAGGCGGCAGCATGGATCTCGATAACGCCGCGGTGCTGCTGCTGAGCACCGCCTCGGAGGAAGCGCTCAAGGCCCAGCTCGCCGCTGCCGATCAGTCAGGGCTGCTGGATAACTTTGTCAGCCAGCAGTTGACCCTGCATCCCTCCGGCACGCTCCAGGTGTATGTGAGGAAGACCCTGTGGGAACAGTACGTGAGCCGCCAGCCATGGCCGCCTCTGGCCGTTCAGGAATGAGCACGCCGCCGCCGCACCGTTTCGGTCACGAAGCGATGGCCACGCGCTTTGAGCTTACCCTCGTGCATGACGATGCCGCCACCGCCGCAAGGGCGGCGCAGGAGGTTTGGGCCGACATTGACGCTCTGGAGCAGCAACTCAGCCGTTTCATTTCCCACAGTGACATCGGCGCACTCAACGGCAGCCCCGCCGGGCGCGTCGTGGATCTCCATGAGGCGGCAATGGATTGCCTCAGCTATGGAAAGGAAATCTGGGAGCAGACCGGCGGTGCCTTTGATGTCACGATCGGGCCACTTTACGCCGTACTGCGTTATCCCGACGGCAGTCCGCGCAAGGCGACCGCGGAAGAACTCAAGGCCGCGCAGGCACGCTGCGGCTATCAGTTACTAGAACTCGATCCGGAGGAATTCACCGCCATTCCGCGTGCGGACGATATGCAGATTGATCTTGGTGCCATCGGCAAAGGCTACGCGCTCGATCAGGCTGCCGGTCTGCTGCGCGAACAATTCGACATCACGAACGCTCTGCTCAACGCCGGCACCAGCACCGTGCTTGGCATCGGTTCCATGCCTGACAAAGACGGCTGGCTCGTCCGCGCCGGCGCGCCCGAGCCCTTCGCGCTCCACGATCAAGCCGTGAGCGGCACCGGCTTTCAAGTGAAGGGTGCGCACGTCATTGATCCGCGAACGGCAAAACTCGTGGACCTCCGCCGCACCATTCGTTGGGCCGTCGCGCCCAACGCCACGCTCGCCGACGCCCTGTCCACGGCTTTCATCGTAATGAACCGGAAAGAGATCACCGCCTTCTGCCGCAGCTATCCCGAGGTGAAGGTGATCTACTGCGAGGATTGAAGCCGAACAGTGAAATGGCGACTCGTGGTTCTGCTCGTATCACTAACCTTCACTGCGCTGGCCACGGATTCGATTCGCTCGCCTGCCACTTCCAGGATGGAGGAGGAAAAGTAACCCGCGATGCGTTCATATCCTGTCGCCCCGGCGAGGCGCTCGTTCAGGAACGAGCCGCTAAGCGGTTTCCGGCGGGAACTGAAGCGGCGGAGCATGTTTCTTAGATGGTAGGGACAAGCTGCCGCTCGTCCCACTTTAAGCGGGCCGGCGCCTCAGCGCCGGGTGGCGCGGAGCTGGTGCCATCGTCAGCGGGAGTGTCCGCGGCGAGAGCCAATCCGTTGCGCCTGGCCTGCGGAGGCAGGCGGAGCGACGAGGCTCTCGCCGTCGGGTCGTGGCGTGTCGTCCACGCAAAGCTCCGCGCCGCCTTCGCCCCGAATAATGGGACGAGCGGCAGCTCGTCCCTACCTGGATTCAATGGCTCCGCTGACCGCACCGAATTCTCTTGCGGCGCGGGCTGTTCCCCGCCGACCTCTACGCGTGCTTCCGCGAGAACAAAGGGTTCCAGCAAACGCGCGCGCTCATTCGCCTCATGCGGGCGGTGACTTCGCGCCTCCGGAAAACCGGTGCCGCGGCGAAGCAGCACGCGATTCACCCCTGCGACGTGGATCTCAACGATGAAGTCGAGCGCTGGACAACCGCATCACTCTGCGGCAGCGGCTCTATCAGGAAGGTGCCAGCCGGATGTGTGAACTCCACGCTGCGCCGCCGGCTCCGGTTCGTTACACCACGGATGATTCTGATCCTCTGACCAGCGGCGGGCTTGCCCCTCCCCGGTCTATCATCCTACTGGCGCGAAAAGGTAATCAATGTCCTCCGTGCTCAGGCCGGCGAGGCTGGTGCTTTCGCTGTCGAGAAGGCCGGCGACGAGAGCGGACTTGCGGGCCTGGAGTTCGAGGATGCGCTCTTCGATGGTTCCCTCACAAATAAGTTTGTGGACGAACACCGTGCTTTGCTGGCCGATGCGATGGGCGCGATCGCTGGCCTGGTTCTCAGCGGCGGGATTCCACCAGGGATCGTAATGAATGACCGTGTCGGCGGCGGTGAGGTTGAGGCCGGTGCCGCCGGCTTTGAGGGAAATGAGGAAGATCGGAACCGTACCGGACTGAAACTGGTTCACGAGATCACCCCGGTTTTGCGTCTGGCCGGTCAGCATGAGGTGGGCAAGTTTTTCCTTCTTCAGCCGCGCGCTGATGACGTTCAGCATTTCGACGAACTGGCTGAAAACAAGAATGCGGCGTCCCTCCTCCACGATCGGGCCGACAAGGTCCATGAGGGCTTCGAGTTTGGCGCTTTCAGTAACAGCGGCGGCGGATTCAGTTTTCAATAATCCCGGATGGCAGCAGACCTGACGGAGCTTGAGCAAGGCATCGAGAATGTAGATCTGACTGCGCTGAATCCCGCTGCGATCCAGCTCCTGGCGCACGCGTTGATCCATCGCGGCGCGCACGCTTTCATAGAGGTCGGCCTGGGCGGGACTGAGTGCGATCCGCTGCACCATCTCGACTCTCGGCGGCAGTTCGCTGAGCACGGCGGCTTTGGTGCGGCGGAGAAAAACCGGCGCGATGCGCTGGGCAAGCACGCGCCGCTTGCTGGTATCCTGCTGCTTTTCGATGGGGGTGCGGAAGGCTTTGGTGAACTGGTCCAAAGTGCCGAGAAATCCGGGCATGAGGAATTGGTAGAGTGACCAGAGTTCGCCGAGGTGATTCTCCATCGGCGTGCCGCTGAGACAAAGCCGGAGGCTGCTTTGGAGCTTGCCCGCCGCCAGCGCGGCGAGGGTGCGCGGGTTCTTGATGTTCTGCGCTTCGTCGAGGACGACGGTGTGAAACTCGATGGCGGCGAGCGACTCTTCATCGCGCACCAGCAATGGATAGGAAGTGATGAGCAGGTCACAGTCTGCGGCTTCTTTGAAGGTGGCGGCGCGATTGCTCCCGTGATGGATTTTCACGCGCAGCGAGGGAGTGAAGCGCGCGGCTTCATCGCGCCAGTTGCTCAGGAGACTGACGGGACAAACGATGAGGCTGGGCTGCGTGACGCGGCCGGATTCCTTTTCGGCAAGGAGGTGCGCGAGCGTCTGCACGGTTTTGCCGAGGCCCATATCGTCGGCGAGAATGCCGCCGATGCCGTGACGCGCGAGGAACTGGAGCCAGCGCCAGCCTTCCAACTGATAGGGCCGCAGCTCCGCCTTGAGAGAAACGGGCGGCGTGCCGTCAATCGTGAGCGCGCCGCTGTGCAGACTGGCGGCGAGATCGCGGAGCCGGGCATTCGTGCGGCGGCAGAGGGCGTCGTCCTCTTCGCCGCCGGCAAACGCCGCGGCGCGGAGGCGGTGCATGGGCAGGCGTGTGCCCTGCAGGGCCTTCGCGCCGGAGGTGGACAGTTCCGTTAGATTTGTGAGGATCCGGTGCAGCCGCGACGCGGGCACGGGGACATGCGTGCGGCCGTCCTCCAGCGGGATGAGCACCGGCGAGTCGCCCATGACGGCGAGTTGTGAGGGCTGGAATCCCTCGCGGGTATTGGCGAGGAACTGCACGAGCAGCGGCAGGAGCGGAATACGCTGACCGTTCACCTCCACACCGATGTCGGCGGCGAACCAGTTGGGGCGGGCCGTCTCTTCGATGTCTTCGTAGAAGTATTCCGGCTCGACAATGTGCAGGTCGAACGACTCGTCCGTCTCCACCTGCCAGCCGGCTTTCTTTAACTGCGGCAGCGTCTCAAGAAAAAAGCTGGTCCACAGCGCGGGATTGTTATGCGCGACGAGCGCTTCGCGCAGTTCGGTCTTGAGAGAATAGTTGAGCACTTCGCCGCAGCGGCGGAATCCAAGTGTTTCGAGTTCTGAGAGGCGCGCGCGTTCCTCCTCCATGTCGCGCCGCCAAGTCGTGCCGCCGTTTTCTCCGCCGCCCCCGGGAAAGAGAGCGCCTGGCGCTTCGTCATAGGCGAAACTGAGCAGGATGAGCCGGATCTTTTCGCCGTAGGGAATACCGCCGTACCAGCCGACATAGCCGGTAAAAGGATAGTCACACAGCATCCGCAGCACGGGCCGCGGCACGCCGGGCGGGAGATCGGCAGGAGTCGCTTCCGCAGCGGCCTTGCGGGGCTCGCGCAGCGGCTTTTCGAGTATGGAGAAGTCGTCGCGCCGCTCCAGATCGTCGCGCGGCATGTAGAATCGCGTGGTGCCGGCCAGCAGCGCGGCGAAGGCGTGTTTGCAGTTCCGGGCAACGGGGCAGGAGCACTCCGTATGGATATGCAGCAGGTTGAAGCCCGTCGCTTCGATAAAGACTTCGCAGTCCCCGCGGTCGCGCGTGGCGACGACGGCCGTGACCTGCACGGCGTGAGGCAGAATGGCGCGGCGGATTTTGAGAATGCTGCGCAGCCCGTAGATGGAGAGCGCAGATTTCTTCAAGTCCGGGGGGAGTTCATCCAGCCACGCGCCCTGACTCATGGCGCGATAGATGGAGATGCCTTTGCCTTTGCCGGTGGTCATGGTCGGGAAGAAAGAGCCGCGGATAACGCGGACGTTGCGGAGGACACAACCGGAGGAATGCTCACGGTGAGGCAACTTTTACTCGCAGCACGCCGCAGGCCGGGCCTCTGTCCGTGCCGGCGAGGGCGCGCACGAGGATGCTGCCGGCCCGGTAGTCGGCGGGCACGGTCAGTTCGACAGAATAAATCATGAGGTTCTTCACCGCTTCTTTGCGGCGGACGATTACCGGATCATTCGCTTTGGCGTAATCGGTGCCGGGAACGGTGAGGCCGGGCGGGCGTTCGAGGGTGATGGATATGGGCGCTGCGGTGAGGGGAGCGGGGAGTTCACCACTGACGGTAAATGTAGCCCCCGGCGAGACATTGTCAGGCCCGGTGAGCTTGATGGTGGCCGGCAGCAGTGGCAGTCGCATGGCGGGGTCACCGAGCAATTGCCACATTTCGAGATGTTCCTTGCGCTGCGCTTCCAGCGGCACCGCGCCGCCGGAGCCGTCGGCCATGTCCAGCAGGGCGAAGGACGCGGAGTCAATTTTTCCCGACGCGAGGCCCTGCATGGCGGCGAACCACCAGTCGGCGAGCAACGCGGGCGGCTCCTCTTTTTGCAGGAGGTTGAGCAAGCCATCAAAAGCAAGTTGACCCGCGGCGGAATAGCTGATGTCCACTGCGCCGATAAATGCGGCGGGGCCGGCGGGATTCCGCATGGCAGTGAAGCCGTGGCCTTCGGATTTTTCCGTTTGCGGGGCGAGACCATGACAGCCGCAGGAGAAGAATACGCCGCCGTGCGGAAATTTCGCCTGCTGCCATGACTTCGTGCCGAGCAGCGACACGCCATCGCTGTAAAGCGCGTCGGGACCGGAGTGGCCCATGTAGAGAAAGAGCAGGCTGCCCTCGCCCGCCTGGCGGAGGAACTCCGGCTCCAGCTTCGCCTTTTCCAGCAGCCACGGCGAACCGGGCACATCGGCGGTGACGCGTGCGGTCCAGCGCGGGTGCAGTGACGAAATGCGCGCGCCGACGGCGGTGTTCACATACCCGGCGGCGAATGTCTTCTCCAGCGGCGAATTGCCGCCGGGATGGCCGATCAAGGCCGTGATGCGCTGCCGCCATTCAGCCGCAGCGCCGGATTTTTCGAATGTAAGGATTTTCTCAACCATCTGCTCCGCCTCCTTCGCGGTGCGCGCCGGAAGCCGGCCCACCGCCGCGCGCGGCATTTCGCCGCCGCCGGTCAGGCTGTAGCCGTGATCCGAAAATAGTGTCTTCATTCTCCCCTGCGTGCCGCGCAGCGCCGGCAGCCGGAATCCCGCCGGCCCGCTCTCATCCGCGGTGCCCGCGAGCACGACATACACCGGCCCGTCAACTCCGGCAGCGGTGGATGTGATGGCAGCGACCGCTTTCGGCCCATCGGCTGCGAGAGAGGAATCAAGCGTGACGACACGGAACTTTTCCGCCATCCGCTGCGTCGCGAGCCTTTCCAGAGGCTGGCGGAGGTCCGGGGCTGACAGGAGAATCCAGAGCGGCTCTGGAGCCGCACGGGCGGTATTTCCAAGAAGCAGGGTGCCAGCGAGAATTACAGGGGAAAAAAGTTGCACGGCATGCATTGACGATCATTGGCCGCACGGCTGCCTGAGGGCAAGGCTTTGGTGGGCCGGATTCCATGGTTAACCGGAGCCGCCGCATCCGCGTCCAGGCGCAGAAAAACCCCTGGCGCATGTGCGCCGCACTGATTGAATCCCGCCCGCTCTGCGTATTAACCCGCCGGAGCCAGCTCCACCCCACTCTATCTATGAAACATACCTCCAGACGATCGTTTCTGAAAGCCACCGGCCTCGCCGCCGGCGCTCTCAGCATTCCCAACATCCTTCACGCTCAGAACAAGGGCGACAAACTCCGCCTCGCGGTCATCGCCACCGGCGGCAAGGGCGGCGCTCACATTAACCAGATCAAAGGCGCCGGCGACATCGTCACCTGCTTCGCTGATGTGGACAAAAACGCATGGGGCAACGCCAAGCCGTGGCCGGAGGCGAAAGGCTATCAGGACTACCGCCAGCTCTTCGACAAGGAGAAGAACTTCGACGCGGTGATGATCGCCACGCCGGATCACCATCACTTCATGCCCACCGTTCTTGCCATGCAGGCCGGTAAACATTGTTATACGCAAAAACCCCTCACCCACACGGTGTGGGAAGCGCGTCAGCTTCACGAAGGCACCAAGAAGCTTAAACTCGCCACGCAGATGGGCAATCAGGGCCACAGCAATGACGGCAACCGCCGCATCTATGAATTCGTGAACAGCGGCATGCTGGGCGACGTGAAGGAAATCCACTGCGTTTCCAACCGCCCGATCTGGCCGCAGGGCATTGAGCGCCCCACCGGTGAAGATCCGGTTCCGGCCAATCTCGACTGGGACATCTGGCTCGGTCCTGCGCCGATGCGCCCGTTCAAGGGCAACCGCACCTATCATGACTTCAACTGGCGCGGCTGGTATGACTTCGGCGGCGGTGCCCTCGCCGACATGGCCTGTCACACCATGGACAGCATTTTCATGTCCATGAACCCTGGTTACCCGACGAGCGTCGAAGTTCTCGAAATCCACGGCCACACCAGCGAAACCTTCCCCAAGGGCTCGATCATCAAGTGGAGCTACGGCCCCGGCAAACTGCCCAACGGCAAGGACCGCCCGGCGTTTGATGTCTTCTGGTACGACGGCAAACTCATGCTCGACGGCAAGGAAGTGGAGGCCGCTGAAGTGCTCGCCAGCAAAGTCCCCGCCGAAATGCTCACGCTGCCGGATGGTCAGAAAATGTCACTCCGCGGCTCCGGCAATCTCTACGTCGGCAGCAAATGCGGTCTCATGGTCAACGGTGACTACGGTGACCGCTCCCGCATCGTTCCTGTCGCGAAGGCAAAGGACATCGGCAATCCGCCGAAGATGCTCGAGCGCATCGGAGCCGGCGGCGAACAGGAGCACTATGGCGACTGGCGTATCGCCTGCGTCGGCGAAAAGCCATGGGATCATCCGGGTTCCAACTTCACCTACGCCGCACCGTTCACCGAGACGATCCTGCTGGGCAATGTCGCCCTCCACGTTGGCAAAGGAAAGAAGCTGGATTGGGACGCCGCGAACATGAAGTTCACCAACAGCGACGAAGCCAACAAGTACACCAACAAGGAGTACCGCGCAGGCTGGGGCATCAAGCTCGTGTAACGCCGGCTGACAGATCAAATCGCAGCGCCTCCCTGGAAACGGGGAGGCGCTATTTGTTTCACCGTATTTAACTGGCACCAATGCTGCGGCCGGTGCGCACCTGCTGATTGGAGAGCCGGATGCGGGAAATCTGCCCGCGCAGCCGCGACGGCGGGCGGATTTTCGCGGTGGCAGCCGGGCATTGCCGGATGCATTTCACAACAATCCGACATCCTGCCATGCCTGACTTTCTCCCTGCTCTCACCGGATGCTTCGCGCAGCCCGTCTCGGAAAATCCCACGGTCGCCATGATGGAGGCCGCATTCCGTCATCACGGCCTGCACTGTCGTTATGTCAATATGGACGTCGCTCCGGAAAACCTCGCTGATGCGGTGCGCGGCGCGAAGGCTCAGGGCTACATCGGCTTCAACTGCAGCCTGCCTCACAAAGTCGCGGTCATCAGGCATCTCGATGGCCTCGCCGAATCCGCCCGCCTGATCGGGGCGGTGAATTGCGCCGTGAAGCGCGGCGAAAAGTGGATCGGCGAGAATACCGACGGCAAAGGCTTCCTCGACAGCCTCACACCGGTTGTGGATCCCGCAGGCCAGCACGTTGTCGTCTTCGGGGCCGGCGGCGCGGCGCGGGCCATCACGGTGGAACTGGCGCTGGCCGGTGCGGCGAAGATCACTCTCTTGAATCGCGATGTGGCGCGCGGTGCGGCGCTGACGGATCATCTCAAAGCCAGCACTGCGGGCACCATCGGGTTCATTCCCTGGCAGGGCGGCTTTTCCCTGCCGCCGGAGGCGGCGATCATCGTCAACGCCACGAGCATCGGCCTGTTCCCCAACATCCATGATCGCGTCGCCGTCGCCGCCGCTTCGTTTCTTCCTCACATGGTTGTCGCCGATGTCATCCCCAACCCGCCGCGCACGCGATTCCTCAAGGAAGCCGAAGCCGCGGGCTGCCGTACGCTCGACGGTCTCGGCATGCTGGTGAACCAGGGCGCGAAGAATATCGAATACTGGCTCGGTGTCTCGCCTGACAAAGCCGTCATGCGCCGTGCGTTGGAGGAGGTCTTCGCCGTATGAAACGTCTGGTCTCCGTCGCGCTCCTCATCTCCGCCACCGCTGCCCGCGCTGAGGACTACGCGTTGTTTGAAAACAAAATCCGCCCGGTTCTCGCGTCGGTCTGCTATGACTGCCACGGTGCCGCGCGGCAGAAGAGCGGCCTGCGACTCGATTGGCGGGAAGGCGTTCTCAAGGGCGGCGAACGCGGACCGGCCATCATTCCCGGCGAGCCTGACAAGAGCCTGCTCATCCAGGCCATCGCGCACACTCACGCGGAATTGAAGATGCCGAAGAATGCTGATCCGCTGAATGCCGCAACCGTCGCCGACTTCCGCGAATGGATTCGCTCGGGCGCGCCCGACCCGCGAGAGAAACTGCCCACTGAGGACGCTGCGCAGTCGGGCGACTGGCCCTCCGTCTTCGCGCTGCGAAAGCAATGGTGGTGCTGGCAGCCGCTGCAGGACGCAGAACCGCCCACCGCGCCAGGCGTGGAGCATCCCGTGGACCGCTTCCTTATCGCCGCGATGCAAAAGCAGGGGCTCTCCCCGGCACCGCCGGCCGATGCTGCCACCGTGAGGCGCAGGCTGGCGTTCGTGCTTACTGGCTTGCCGCCATCCGGGGATGGGACGCATGAGTCCTATACGTCCTATACGGATGCACTGCTCTCCTCTCCTCAATTCGGTGAACGCTGGGCGCGCCACTGGATGGACTGGCTGCGCTACGCGGAGAGCCACGGCAGCGAGGGCGACCCCGCCATTCCTCACGCCTGGCAATATCGCGACTACCTCATCCGCGCGCTCAACGCCGATGTGTCGTACCCGCAACTCATTCGCGAAAGCATCGCGGGCGATCTGCTTCCGCCGCGCTTCAGCGCCGACGGCACGCTCAATGAAGCCGCCATCGGTCCCGCACATTTCCGCATGGTCTTTCATGGGTTCACACCCACGGATGCGCTCGATGAATTCGTCACCTTCACCGACAACCAGGTGGACGTCGTCAGCAAGGCCTTCCTTGGACTAACGGTAAGTTGCGCCCGCTGCCACAATCACAAATTCGACGCCATCAGCCAGGCCGACTACTACGCGATGTTCGGCGTCTTCGCCAACACCCGGCCGGCCACCATTGATGTGCATGCACCGGGCGAAGAAACCGCCGTGCGCGAGCGCATGACGGCGCTGAAGCAGGAGATCACGCGGGCTGTGCAGCAGGAATGGGATGCCTCGTTCGCCACGTTTCCTCAGCGCCTCTCTGCATGGCAGCCGGCGAATGATGAGCAGCGCAAGGAAGCAGAAGGCAACGGCCAGGGCCCGCTCGCGGCATGGCTGACCATGCGCGATGTTCCGGCGGAGCGGTTCGCGGAGAAATGGCAGGCCGTATCTGCCGCCGGCAAGGCGTGGGGCACAAAAAACAAAGAGTGGCAGAAGTCAGTCGAGATTCCCAATCGTCCCTGGTGGAACGGCCACACGGGAACCCTCACATGGAATACCAGCGGCCCGGGCGTGGAGTCGCTGGTGGATCGCAGCGAGTTTCTCCTGCTGCCTGACGGTGAGCGCATCATCGAAGGTCTGCTCCCGCCGGGCTATGCCTCGGCACGTTTCTCTTCACGCGACCGGGCGGTGGTTGCGTCGTCTCCATTCAAAGCAGAGGGCGGCCGCCTCTGGGCGCGTGTGGCCGGATCGGGCTCCGGCCTTCGCTTTGTCGTGCAGAACTATCCGCGCAGCGGCCTCATCTTTCCGAAAAGTGAAATCAACTCCGCGCAGCCGCGCTGGATGGAATTCAATCTCGACTACTGGAAAGGCGACACCGTTCATCTCGAAGCGTGGACCGCTCCTGATGCGCCCATCGAAACCGGCGGCGGTGAACGCAATACATTCACGCTGCTGGAGGTCGCCTGTCCTGACGATGCGAAAAGCATGCCGCCGGAGCCGGGAGTGCCGCTGGAATGGTTTGCCCGGGGGGCGCCTCCGGCGAATTGCGGCGAGCTGCTGGCGCTCTACACGGAAAAAGTGCGCCTCTATGCTCTCTGCGGCCAGCCACTCCGGGAAGGCTCGGAGTTCATCAATTTTTTCATACGCTCCGGACTGCTGCCTAACTCACTCAAGGAACTCCCCGCCGCGGCGCCGCTCGCCGGAGAATACCGCCGGCTGGAGAAATCACTGAAGCCGCCTGTGCGCGCGCCCGGACTCATGGAGGGCGGTGGCGGTGATTATCCGCTCTACGTTCGCGGTGATCACAAAAAGCCTGGCGACCGCGTGCCCCGGCGGTTTCTGGAGGCGATTGATTCCGCCCCATACAACACAAAGGAAAGCGGACGCCGTGAGCTGGCGGAGAATATCACCGGAAAAGGGAATGCGTTAGCCAGCCGCGTGATCGTGAATCGCCTCTGGCATCACGTTTTCGGCCGCGGTCTCGTCGCCACCACGGACAACTTCGGCAAACTCGGTGATCTGCCCACACATCCGGAACTGCTCGACTGGCTCGCCCTGCGCTTCCAGAAAGACGGCAGCTCCATCAGGAAAATGTTAAAACTGCTGCTCACGTCGCAAGCCTTCATGGCGCAGGCGGCTCCGTCACCGGGTGCCGCGGAGAAAGACCCGGACAATAAACTCCTCTCTCACTGGACGCTGCGCCGCATGGAGGCGGAGGCCCTGCGCGATACCATTCTCAGTGTGTCAGGAAAACTCGACCTCACCGCCGGCGGCCCGGCCGTGGACGGCGGCACCCCGCGCCGCAGTGTTTATGTGAAAGTCATCCGCAACGACCTCGATCCCTTCCTCACCGCGTTCGATTCCCCGGTGCCCGCCAGCACCCGTGGCCGCCGCGACGTCACCAATGTTCCCGCGCAGGCGCTCGCCCTGATGAATTCGCCGATGATCCGTTCGTGGGCCGATGCCTGGGCCGACCGCGTGTGCCTCGAGACCGCGGATGAAACGGCGCGCGTGCAGCGGCTTTTCCGCACGGCCTTTCAGCGGGAACCGCTTGCGGAGGAGGTGCGGCAGAGTCTCGCCTTCGTGCAGGATGCCGTCAGTCAGGCGGAGAAGATAGAAGCGCAGGCCGAGGCCTTGAGGAAACAACTCGCTGCCGCAGCAAGTGATCGCCGCGCGATCTTTGATCCCGTCCGTCAGCGCCTGCAATCCGGGCGCCAGACGCAGCGCCCCGATCCGGCCGCCGCGGCGCAACCGCTCGCCGAGTGGGACTTTGAGAAGGATGCCTCCGACTCGAAAGGCGCACTATCATTGAATCTGCAAGGCAGCGCGAAAGTCGAGGCGGGCGCACTTGTCCTGGACGGCAGCGGGAGTTACGCCGCCTCGACTCCCCTGACAAAACCGCTGCGCGCCAAAACGCTCGAAGCCTGGGTGCAGCTTGGCACCCTCGAACAGGCCGGCGGCGGCGTCCTGACGGTGCAGGATTTGAAAGGCGAGATCTTCGATGCCATCGTCTTCGCAGAGAAAGACCCGCGCCAATGGCTCGCCGGCAGCAACTCTTTCCAGCGCACCCAAAGTGTCAACGGACCGCAGGAAGCCCAAGCCGTCTCCCAACCGGTGCATGTCGCCATCACTTGGGCAGACAACGGCACCATCACCCTCTTCCGCAACGGCCAGCCCTACGGAAAACCCTATCAAAGCACCGGCCCCGTGACTTTCGCTTCCGGCCAGTCCCAAATCCTCCTCGGCCTCCGTCACGGCGGGCCGGACGGCAATCGTCTCCTCAATGCCCGTATCCTCCGTGCCCGCCTCTATGGCCGCGCCCTCACCGAAAAAGAACTTGCCGTCACCTCCCAACTGGAAGGCTCCACCGTCTCCGACTCTGATATCGTCGCCGCTCTTCCTGCCGGCGATCGCGCCCGCTACGAAGCCGCCACCCGCACCGCTGCCGCCGCTCAGCAACAACTCGCGGGCCTTATCCCCACTGGCGCGCCCTTAACGGATGCCGCATGGCGC
>JANNVM010000094.1:0-7562 GCA_031414455.1 Verrucomicrobiota bacterium | reverse complement strand
GCCCGAAGGCTGCGAGAAAGTGCAGATCGTGAAGGAGCATCTCGACATCCTGCTAGGCGAAAAATCTGCGGCGGTCACGGTGCGCTATGAGATGCAGAATGTGACTGGTGACACCGCGAAGGTGCGCTTTGGGTTTCCAGTGGAGACTCAGGACGGCATGACCGGCATCGGTGGCGGCGATCCTGATCCCGGCCGGAATACGAAGAAGACCCCCGGATCTCACCTTGGGAACTACACCGTCACGGCGGAAGGGAGGAAGGTGATCGCGGCCTACGTGGAAGAACCTGTCAGTGAGGGGAAGGTTGAAGCGTTTCCCGGGTGGGAGTCGTTCATGGGCATCCGCGGCTGGATGGAGTCCGCGGTGAAATTCCCTGCCGGGAAAACAACGGCGGTGGAGATTCGCTACGACTCCGCCTACCACGAGCGGAAGCAATTCGTCTCGGATTCCGGCACAGTCTATCCGCACACTTTTCGCTACCGGCTTTCCACCGGCGCGGTGTGGCACGGCCCCATCGCGGAGGGAACGGTGCGGGTGCGCCTTGCGGACGGCCTCAACGCTGCGCCGGTGACTATCAAAGCGCCGGCGAACAAATTCAAAAAGCATCCTGACGGCGGATGGGAGTGGAAATTCAAAGACCTCGAGCCGACGCTGGCGGACGACATCACTGTGGAAACGACGGAGGAGACTTACAGCACCCGCGATTATACCGAAGGGGCAAAAGGAGTGAGTGAAGGCTACGAACGTGTTGGCAAAAAGTGGTACTGGCAGCATCTCGACTACAGCGTCACCGCGAGTTCGGCACTCAAGAGCGACGGGGAGAATAAATACGACGCCACGGGAGTGAAGGATAAGGACGGGGATTTTCGCGCCTGGGTGGAGGGGAAGGATGATGACGGGATTGGAGAATCGCTCACAATCACACAGCGTGAGGCGACCCCGGTCGCGGCGATTTACGTGAGGCCAGGATTCGGTAAGAGCAAACAACTGTTCGCGGCCAACAACCGGCCGAAAGCACTCAAAGTCACCATCAACGACAAGCACACCTTCACTGCGGCCCTCAAGGATGAAGACTCGTTTCAGCGCATTCTGCTAAAGGATTTCACAGGGGCGGTGAAGACGATTCGCCTGGAGATCGCAGAGGTTTACCGCGGAACGGGCTATCGCGATACGGCAATCGGTCATGTCTCTCTCCTGCGGCCGCTGAGCAAGGAACCGAAGTTCACCGGACCCCGCTGACATGAAACGGTGGCTGTCAGTGGCGGGCGCGCTGGCAGCGTTGTGCAGCTTGGCCGTGGCGGACGGCGCGGTGCGTCTCTCCATCTATATCGCAGACAATCACGCCACCTCATTTGGCTGGTTTGCGAGGCATGTGCCGCTGGAGACAGAGCATGTGCTGCTGCATGTGGACGATCACAGCGACGCGGGGCGCGTGGGGAATTCGGACGACCTGCGCGACGGCCTGCGCCGGGTAATTTCCTCCGGGGAGCGCACGCAGCGGGTGAATGACTGGCTGCGCGCGGGCGACGTCCAGGCCTTCAACTGGATCGAGCCGCTGATGCCGCTGCCGGTGGCGGAGGTGCGCTGGCTGCAGACGGGAGATGGCAGCGAAATGCGGCGCCTCGAGCGCACCGCGCGTGAATTTCTCGATGCAAATCTGGATCACCGCCCGCGGCAGTGCGGAGAACTCGGGGCGCACTTTCACTGCGTGCCGCTCGACGGGAAACTGTCGGAAGACGACCCGCGACCGGTGCTGGCGACAATTGATCTCGATGCCATGGCTGGACTGGAGCCGGGGGAGGCGAAGCGGCGGTTCGCGGCATACTGGCGCGTGATTCTGGATAGGCCACGGCTGACGGTGGTGACATTCTGCATCTCACGTCCGTGGCTGCGCGATGACGCGGAGGCACACCGCCTGACAGAACTGGCCCTGCGAGCCGCACTGTCGGTGGACAATGCGGATGTCACTTTCGATCCCTTTGTAGTGGAAGGTCCGGACCGCTCCGAGCAGGCAAAGCAGTGGCGCGCAAAAGGCCAGGAGCCGCCGCGTTATCGCGTGGAAAACGCGCCGGAGAGTCTGCGGCAGTTGCTTTGCCTGCATCGCGGTCGGCTGCGGGTGGAAACCGATGAGCCGCGGTGGAACAGGCTTCTGGATGAATGGAGCGGCGGGGTGCCGTCGTGGCTCATTTGTGCGGAGGACTCCTGGCCATCCGCCGACGGCGTGTGGCGTCTGCCGGCGGATACGCTGACCCCGTTGTGCGTCGAATGCCCGGAGGGAATCGCGCCGCGCCGCGTGCGCTGGCTGGTGGTGGAGCCGGAACGCGCGGTCTTCAATGTGTTGCCTGACCTCCCGGCGGGAAAAGTCTTCACCAGCGCCGCCTCCGCTGCGGTGACCATGACGTCCCGCGAGGCGGCTGCATTTGATTATGACGCGCAGTTCAGTGCGGAGATTTGGAGGAAACTTGCGGGCCCGAAAACCGGCTGGGGCACCGTGCGCCTGACAGCGGAAGTGACGTGGCTGGAACATGACAGGGAACGCCATGCGCTGACCCCGGAGATTGAACTCCGGCTGCGCGCGCCGGGTACGGAAGGTTTTCGCGCGGCGTTGAGTGAAGGCTTTCGCCGTCCTTACGTCTTCGGTGCGGGGCTGCTGCCCGGCGGCCCGGAAGCCTGCGCGGGCAATGACTGCGCCAACTTCCTTGTGGCCGCATGGCGTCGCACCGGTCGCGCGCTGCCGTGGTGCAATCCGGAGCAGTTGCGCCGCTGGCTGCTGCCGGTGGCGCAGCGTGTCACTGTGGATGGCGCCGTGGCAATTCCAAAGGATAGCATCGCACGCGGTCTGGTAGTGCATCTCGGTTCGCACGTCGCCGCCGTATGGGAGGATCGTGCGCCATTGGGCATTCTGAATGGCGGCGACATGGTGGTGCATCACCTTAGCGGCGAGCCGGAGTTGATCGCACTGACGGAACTGCTCAACGGCCGCCGCGCGGAGTTCGATGTGCTGCGGGCACCGGGGCCGGCCGATGCCGCGCTGCGCATGGCATTCGGGGGTGATGTCATCCTGACACCTGAGATGCTGCGCGCGGACTTGCCCGCCTCCATCGCTGCCACAGTGAGGGAGGCGGACTTCGCCGTGGCGAATCTGGAGTGCAGCCCCGTGGCTGGTGCCGCGGGGCCATCTCCCGGTGTGCCGGAGAAGGAGTTTGTCTTTCGCGTTCCTGCCGCGGACGCTGCGGCATGGTGCCGGCGACAGGGAATTGACGCGGTGACCCTGGGCAACAATCACGCCGAAGACGCCGGGCCTGACACTTTTACCGCAGGACTGGCCGCCTTCAAATCGCAACTTCCCGCCGCGGGTGCCGGCGCGAACCTAACTGCGGCACTGGAGCCTGTTATTCTGGAAAAAGCGGGCCTGCGCATCGCTCTGTTCAGTGTGAACCTGGTGAATGCCGGTGCCTTCCCCGCCGGCCCGGAGAAACCCGGTACCCTCTGCCTGCCGCAGCACGCGGACCAACTGGCCGCCGCCATGCAGCGGTGTCGCGCGGAGCGAATGGTGCATGCGATCATCGCGCTCCCGCACTGGGGCCATGAAGGCCTGCGTGAGGTCGCACCCGCGCAGCGCGAGTGGGCGCGCTGGCTGGTGGAACACGGCGCGGATGCAGTCATCGGCTGCGGCCCGCACTGCCCTCAGGAAGGTGATGCATGGCAGGGCCGCCCCATTTGTTATTCCACCGGAAATCTTCACGCGCACCCGTTCGGGCCGCCCGCCAATGCTGTTCGGGGCCTGATGGTGATGGACCTGGACGCGACCGGTTTGGTGACGGGCTTTCGCTGGGAACAGTGACGCGGTTACTTTCCGGGCGGGCGCTTTTCCACACTGGTGAAGGGCGGCTTTTCAAACGTGCTGCCGCCGCCGGTGACACGGGGGTCGCCGGTCCGCTTCAGTTCCTCCATGAGTTGCGCAGAGAGTTTGCGCTTCACCTCCGCCAGCGCGGGATCGGCGGCCAGATTGGGAAGTCAGAACATTCAGCAGACTGCGGCCCGTCATCACCTCCGGCGGCGTTTCACCCGCGGCTTCGAGGAACGTCGGCGCGAGGTCCATGAGGTTCACGAAATCATCCACCACGCGGCCCGGCGGAATCCGTCCGGGCCAGCGTGCGGCCAGCGCCACATGTGTGCCAAAGTCGTAGAGGTTGCACTTCCCTCGCGGCACGCCGGGCATGCCGTGATCACCGCTCACTATGATGAGCGTGTGGGCCGCATCCGCGGACTGCACTTCACCAAGATAGTCGGCGATGTCCGCGCGGATAACTTCGTTGTCAGGCAGGAATGGCGGCAGCTTACCCTTGAGTGAATCCGGTTCGATCCCCCAGAGCGCCTTGCCCGATCCCGGCGCGATGTTGCGATTCGTTTGCGTGGGCCCAAACCAATAACACCACGGCTGCCCGTCCTTCCGGCCGGCGAGGAATTGTGAAAAATTCTCCGTCACCCGGAAGAAGATGTCGCGCTGTTTTGTCTCGCGGTCCGTCGCGCCCATTAGTTGCTCGCGGTAGCTGCTGATTTCCATGCCGGCCTTCATGAAGCGGTTGGCCGGTGCGCCGTAAGGGGCGTCCGCCGGCGTGCCAGGACTTCACACTTTCCCGCTGAATCCGATGTGCCAGCCCGCCTTTTGCAGGAGCAGCGGATACGTTGGAATAGCGCTGTCCCACACGGCACCGCGCAGAATGGCTCCGCGTCCGGTGCGCCAGAAATATTGCCCGCTGAGCAGTGCGCTGCGGCATGGCGTGCAGGATGGAGCATTCACATGGGCCTGCGTGAACAGTACACCCTCCCTCGCGAGGCGATCGAAGTTAGGCGTTTTGACCACGGCATTCAGCGGGTTTTCGCCATCCTGCGCGCGATAGGCACTGGCATACTTTCCTCAGTCGTCCGCGAAGACGAAGAGCATGTTCGGGCGCTTGGTTTCGGCAGCCGAAGCGTGCAGGCAGAAGAGCAGGGGAAGAATCAGACAAAGAAATTTCATGGCAGCCGGCGGAGTTTGCCCGGACCGCGGAGAAACGCACGGTTTTTCAGCGCCCGCCAAAGATCGCGCTGCCGACCCTCACGATCGTCGCCCCTTCCGCGATGGCCCGGGCGAAATCGCCACTCATGCCCATGCTGAGTTCCGGCAGCGGATGCGATGCCGTGGCGAGGAGATCCCGCAGTTGGCGCAGGGCGGCAAAATGCGGCCGGGGATCGCCCTCCAGCGGCGGGATGGTCATCAGCCCGCGGATCTCAATGCCGGGGAGTTCGAGCAGGGCCGGCAGCGCAGCAGTGACGCCGGCAATCGTGAAGCCAAACTTGGCGTCGTCACTGGCGACGTTCACCTGGAGCAGCACTTTCATGCGCAGCCCGGTTTCGCCCGCGATGCGACTGATGTCTTTGGCCACATCCACGGTGTCCACGCTGTGGATCATCTCCACGAGCGGCAGGATTTTCCTGACTTTGTTCGACTGGAGATGCCCGATGAGGTGCCAGCGGGCTGGCGGGAGTTGCGGGATTTTGGCGAGAGCTTCCTGGGCCCGGTTTTCACCGAACAGCGTTTGTCCGGCGTCCATCGCTTCTCGCACGACCTCCGGCGGGAATGTCTTGCTGACGGCGCAGAGTTGTACGCTGTCAGGATCGCGTCCGGCGGCGACCGCAGCGGCGGAGATTTGCTGCCGGATTCCGGCGAGGCGTTCGGCGACGGTGCTCATGATGCGGGGAGATTGAAGAAGGCGTCAGCCGTGCGGCTGGTGACCGCGGCGAGGTGTTCGAGGCTGACCCCGCGCAGTTGCGCGATGCGTTCGGCGGTGTGACGCACATAAGCGGGTTCATTGCGTTGACCGCGGTGCGGCACGGGCGCGATGTAGGGGCTGTCCGTCTCCAGCATGAAACTGCCATCCGGCGCGGCGGTGGCGGATTCGTGGACTTCCGGCGCTTTCGGATAGGTGGCGATGCCGGTGAAACTGATGAGATGTCCCGCAGCGATTACCGGCGCGGCTTCCGCATAAGGCAGAATCCAGCAGTGGAAGACGGCGCGCAGTTGCCCGTTCCAGGGTGTGACAAGTCTCACGATGTCGCGCCAGCAGTCCATCCCGAGGCGGTCGCGCTGATGGACGATGACGTTCTTTTTCACTTCCGCGGCCAGCGCCAGTTGCGCACGGAAAAACTCCTGCTGACGGGCGCGGTAGTCCGCCTCCGTCCAGCCGTCCAGCGAGTTGTGATAATAGTCGAGTCCCATCTCGCCGAGCGCCACGCAGCGGGGATGCTGCGCCATTTTACGCAACTGTTCCAGCCAGCCCGTTTCCGTCACCTCCGTGACATAGCAGGGATGCACACCCGCGGTGAACCACACCTGCGGGAATCTCTCTGCTATTTCGCGACACGCATGACTTGTCGGAATATCACAGCCGATGGCTATGATGCGGGTGACACCGGCAGCCACAGCGCGCTCGACGATGGCGGGCAGTTCATGCCGGAGGGCGCTGGCTTCAAGGTGGGCGTGAGTGTCGGTGAGCATTGCTCAGGAGAAAACGACTGTCTTGTTATTAAACGCGAGCACTTTTCGCTGGACGTGCCAGCCGACGGCTCGGGCGAGCACGATCTTCTCAAGATCGCGTCCCTGACGGATGAGGTCGCCGACGGTGTGCTTGTGGGAGACGCGGATGACGTCCTGCTCAATGATCGGTCCTTCGTCGAGATCGGCGGTGACGTAATGGCTGGTCGCACCGATGATCTTCACTCCGCGGGCGTGGGCGCTGTGGTAGGGTTTTGCGCCGGGGAATGCGGGAAGGAAGCTGTGGTGGATATTGATGACGCGATTCGGCCATGCGGCGGAGAAGTCGTTGCTCAGGATCTGCATGTAGCGGGCCAGCACGATGGTATCCACGCCGTGATCCTTCAGCAGCGCCCGTTGCTGACCCTCGGCGGCGGCCTTGTTGTCACGTGTCACTTCGGTGCGATGGAAGGGGATGCCGAAGCGCTCGGCGGCGGGACGGAGCGTGTCGTGGTTGGAAATGATGAGCGGGATGTCGGCATCGAGTTCACCGGATTCATGGCGGCTCAGGAGATCATAGAGGCAGTGGGATTCCTTGCTGACAAACAGCGCGAGCCGGTGGCGGACGTCCGTGAAGTCGAGTGTCCACGTCATTTGCCGCGGCTCGGCGAGCGCTCTAATGAAGACCGGCAGATCCGCCCGCGGAATAACGAAGTTCGCCAAATCCCACTCCGCGCGCATGAAAAACTCGCCTTTCAGACTGTCCACATGCTGATCGAACTGAATGATGTTGCCCCGGTTCTCTGAAATGAACGAAGCGACCGCGCGGACGAGGCCGGGCTGGTCAGGACAGTGGATAAGGAGAATGGCGTGGGGCATTTCTGAGAGGGAGAGACAGAGGGAATGAGGGACGGAGAGAATCGGAGAGGAAGAAAGTAATCAGTAATCGGTGGTCAGTAATCAGTGATATGGCGAAGTGAGGTAAAGGGACTGACCACTGATTACTGATTACTCAGTGCAGGCGGCCGTCGGCGATGCGGAGAGGGC
>JANNVM010000093.1:0-2714 GCA_031414455.1 Verrucomicrobiota bacterium | reverse complement strand
CATACATCACTCACAGGTCACACCCCCTTAAAGAGATATTTCCCGAACTCCATCCGCAAGCCGCTGGAAAAATCCAGATTGAATGAAGTGGGGCTGGTGGCCGAGTTGGAGGTGAGCTTGAGGGGATAGCGGGCGGCCGGGAGCCAGACGGTGGAGGAGGTGTCGATGCGGGTGAACGAAATGTCCCGCCCATCTGGCAACCCGATGCGGATGATGGGTTGATTGGGATAGGGATCTGTGGGCGCACTGGTGCCGTAGTCCCGGATGATGTACTGCCAGTTGTGGAGCCAGCCCGATTCCTGGCCGAATACTCCGAAACTGGTGGTGATATTCGTGGCCCGGGTGACATGGATGCGCTCGAAGTTGAGGCCGCCAACGGCGTTGGGAAACGAAAGATCGCGCACGCGGCGCCAGGCATTGCCGGTGAAGGAATCAATGACATTGAAGCCGACCTTTCCCAGGATGAGATTGGTATCCCTGGCGGCAGCGGCGGATTTGACCCCGGGATTGGAAGAACCGCGATATGTAACCGGCTCATCACACGGCTGACAGGTGGAGCAGGTGGATAAATCAGCTTCTCCGTCCGCCATGAGCAGGCAGGGGGCGGCAAAGAGAAGGGCAATGGTGTAGCGGGACAGGGTTTTCATTTTACAGAGAGCAGGTTCGAGGTCGGCTTGAAAGTGACGCAGAGAAGTGGGAGACGAATGCAGTCGGGGGGAGGAGGACCGGTCGTTTCACTTCATGGCAGGACCGGCGTGGAGATGCAGGCGCTTCGGTTCGCCGTCGGCGGTGGCGATGGTGAGGCGATAGCTGCCTTCCACCGCCCCGAGGGTGAACGGGACGGCAAAGGAGGAGCCGGCATCGAGTTCCAGCAGCGTGGCGGGCAGTCCGTCCGCGCCAGTGAGCGTACCGCCGTCTTCCGCGACGACGCGGACTCTGGTCCCGGCCTTCGTTTCCGGGAACACGACGCGTACATCCACAGTCTCACCGGGATCGGCATAGACCGGCGGGAACTCGCCGACCTGATTTGGCTCAATGGCGACGTTGTCGCCGCTGCTGGGCACGCTGACAAAGGCGACCGCGGGCTCCCCGCCAAAGAATGGCTTGCCTCCGGGATACTCCATGACGCGATAGGCGGCAGGCTGCGTGCGGCCTTTGGTGAGGGAACTGTCCTTGAATCCCGCGCCCACTTTCGCTGCAATTGTGCTGACCAACACGCCGGCAGACGGCCCGGACGGAACAACCCTACCCCCCCCCTGTAATCCCCTATCTCTGGCGGCCCCCGCTCTTTTTTGCGCTGCCGTCACCGGGCCGGTGGATGTGTCTTCCTCACCTGCTTTCCAAAATACAATCACCAGAATGCCGATGACCAAAATTACGGCGAGAGTGCTGAAGACGAGACGGGGACGGTCGAGTGATTTCATGACAGGGAAACGAATTATTCGCGCAACACAGTGGATGTGAGTAGGAACGTCATGGAGAGGCCAGCCAAATCGTTCGTCACTCCGGGAAAATAGTTATTCACCGGGGAATGGGGCGGGGTGGGACGGCGAAGTTCATGCGGTGAAAGCCGGCACCGCTTCCCGGCTGCAAGTCTGCAAGTCCCCTCACGAATCCACCATTGCCCCGGCCACGGGCTCGGCCAGGCTGGCGCATGGAGTTCTCCAATCCCTATTTCACTGTCATTCTTATTTCCGTCATCGGCCTCCAGGCGCTGGAGGTGCTCGCCGCCGTGCTGAATCTGCGTCGGCTCTCACCTCAATTGCCGGCAGGGCTGGAGGACATCTACGAGGCGGAGGCGTATGCGAAAAGTCAGGCTTACACGCGGGAGAGTGAGCGGTTCGATATCTTCTCCGGCACGTTCCGGCTGGCGGTGTTCGTGGGCTTTTGGCTGTGCGGCGGGTTCGGCTGGGTGGATCAACTCGTGCGCGGCTGGACGGACTCTCCGGTGTGGCAGGGGCTGTGGGGCATGAGCGTGCTCTACGCGGCCTCATCGCTGCTGGGGCTGCCGTTCTCATGGTACAGCACCTTCCGCATCGAGGCAAAGTATGGCTTTAACAAGACCACGCCGGCCACCTTCATCATGGATGCCGCAAAGGGGCTCGTGCTCGCCGCCGCCATCGGCCTGCCGCTCATGGCGCTGCTGATTTGGCTCTTCCATTCCTATCAGAACGCATGGCTCTGGGCATGGATCGCCACCACGGTGCTCATGCTGGCGCTGCAATACATCGCCCCGCGCTGGCTCATGCCGCTTTTCAATAAATTCACTCCCCTGCCCGATGGCTCACTCAAGGACGCCATCAACGCCCTCTCCGCCAGATGCGAGTTCCCGCTCGCCGGGCTCTTCGTCATCGATGGCAGCAAGCGCTCCACCAAGGCCAACGCGTTTTTCGCCGGATTCGGCAAACACAAACGCATCGCGCTCTACGACACACTCATCGAAAAGCATCCCGAGCCGGAACTCATCGCCGTGCTCGCGCACGAGATCGGGCACTTCAAATGCCGGCACATTGTGCGGCGCATGGTCGTGGCCGTGGCGCAACTGGCGCTCATCTTCCTGCTGATGGGCTTCTTCATGAATAATGTCAGGCTCCACGAAGCCTTCGGCGTGTCACAGCCGGGCGTGTGGCTCAGTTTCGTGTTCTTTATGTTTCTCTTCGAGCCCGTGCAGAGCCTGTTGAGCATCGCGGGGAATCTGTGGAGCCGGAAACACG
>JANNVM010000092.1:0-1914 GCA_031414455.1 Verrucomicrobiota bacterium | reverse complement strand
ATTTGCTCAAGCTGGTGATTCGGGGCGATAACGAGGCGACTCGTGCAGGAATGGCCAAAGCACTGGACGGACACTCCGTTCAGGAATTGGCGGCCGTCGCCACCCGGCTCCGGGATCTCAGGGGCGGGCCTCTCGAAGACGAATGGAAAATCACAAGACTGGCAATTGGCGTCGCCTCGCGGTGGGCAGTTCATGACCCGTCTGCGGCGATGGATTTCATGCTGAGCAGGCCGGACTCACTCATGGATGAGGGGAACGCTGTTTTCATGGACGGAATCCGGAAGGTGTTCGCATCGGACCTTTCTGAAGCGACGCGGCTGATGGCGCAGGTGCGGGACCGGGACACTTACATCTACGCGCGCTACCATTGGATAGCTGGTCTCAACGGTATGGAGCCGGCCAGGGCGCTGGCCAGGATTGTGGATTTCGATCTTCACACCAGGAACGACTGGCACTGGGCCGATGCGTTTGGAGAGTTCCCCTCCATTTGGGTCCGTGCGGACGCCCGGGCAGCCCTGACATGGGCGCTGGAACTGCCGCCGTGTCAGTCGCGAAACACCGTGTTGCTCAGAATGTGTTCTGCCTGGGGGGAAAGTGACCCTGCTGCGGCGCTGGAATTCGTGGAGGCCGTCAATCCATCCGTTCTCCCCGGTGGTAACTTGAAATCGCAATTGTTGTCGGAGATCGCCGCATCGAAACCGGTGGCTCCGGCGGAGCAATGACCGCACCTGCACGATGAAACCGGCTGCCACTGGATCTCTGTTGATCGTCGCGCTCGCCCTGGGCGGCATGGTGCATCGTGTGGTGCAGCCGGGAAGTGATGGCAGCACAGAAGCAATGCCCGCCGTTCCTGGCCGGATGATTCTAGTGCCGTCACCGCCGCTGCATTCCGGCAGGATGCCGGTCACGGCGTCAACGGTGGGCATGCAATCACCGGAGGACGTGGCGGAATGGCTGCGAACGCTGCCGCAGGAGGAGCGCTCGGACGCGCTCGGCAATGCCTGCCAGCGGATGTCGGATCGTGATCCCGCAGCGGCGGCGTCACTGCTCGGCATGATTCCTGACATGGTGGACGCCAGTACTGCATCAAGTGTCTTGCGGGAATGGAGCTGGTGCGATCCGTCCGCCGCTGCGTTATGGACTCAGGAGGGGCATCTGCCCGCTGCGATCACAGAAAGATGCCTGCCGGAGGTCGTGGAAGCCTGGCGGGGGATGGACCGCGGAGCTGCGGATCAATTCATCGCCGCGCTTCCGAAGGATGAAATGCAAGGACGACTCCTGCTCGAAGCGTCACGAATTCTGACGGATGGAGATCGCGACTCGGCGCTCGATTATGCCCTGGCAGTTCCGGAACCTGCTGTGCGCGCAGGCGCAATATTGAGGATTCTTGAGTCAGAGTTCAAAGAAGCGGCAGGCAAGGACAAAGCGCTCCAGTGGATCGCTGGTATATCCAATTCCGGAATTCGGGATGAGGTTCTGGTCGCGGCACAAAAATGCTGGCCGGCACCCCTTCAGGAGAGTTCAATCCCTTCGGGCGAAGAATCTCCGCCTGCCACCGGCGGAGCCGTTGATCCGTTCGCGCAGTAAGACGCCGCTGCGAGGCCGTGAGCAATCCGATTGCCGCACGGCCCCACCCGGATTCTCTCCCGCATGAATTCGCAACTTCCCTCACTCCTCAAATCCGTCTTTGGCTACGACTCCTTCCGGACGCAGCAGCGGGAGATCATGGAGGCGTGTCTGGCGGGCAAGGACGTGCTGGCCATTCTGCCGACCGGGGCGGGGAAGTCGTTGTGTTATCAATTGCCGGCGCTGGCGCGGGGAGGGCTGACGCTGGTGGTGTCGCCACTGATTGCGCTGATGAAAGATCAGGTGGATTCGCTGCTTGCGGCCGGCGTGGCGGCGACGTTTCTGAAC